>JBFLZX010000006.1:0-45169 GCA_040756075.1 Patescibacteria group bacterium
CTTCAACATACTAAAATCCCTGGCTCGAGCCTCAGATTTTGGTATGGTAATCTTTTAGCAATTTAAACAGTCTCAATAAATTATCGAGGTTTTGAATCTAAGCGATACTAAAATCCCTGGCTCGAGCTTCAGATTTTGGTAAACTATTTCAATTTAAAATATTTCAAAATCTCCTCTTGGTGATCAATGGATTTTGCTACAATATAACGCACATAGGGTTTGATGTTGTAAATTTCTTTTAAAAATTCAATTTCTTTATAACAATCGTAAGGATAAACTAAAACGCTTTCTTGAAGTTTATAAAATCCTAGAATTTCCAATCTATCGCGAAACATATCGCGCGTATATTTCCTCATATTCGGGATATCAGAAATAACTATCCGGAAAAACCCATCCCAATGTAAAGGTGTATCGATAAATAAAGAATCAAGATAATATCGAAAAGCATGAGCCTTGCCGGATTTAGTTAGTTCCAAATAATCTATTTTTCCATTTTTTGTTATTTCAATGAATCGCTTATGTTTTAAATAATTAATTGATCTTCGATATTTTTTTCGATCAAATCTATGTTTTTTGTATATAGGCCGGCCCAACGCGCCCACTAAATTAGGAGCAATAATTGCTATTGACAAAATACCCCCGACAGCAAGCAAACCTAAAATTTTCCCTGTGATATTGTCTTTAATAATCGGCATATGATAAATTTTATTATTTGCATTATAGCATTAAACTGCCGAAAAGACAATTTTCTATTGTCTAAAAAAAACAGGCTTACGCCTAAAATTTTAGACAGCATTATTTCTAATAATCTAAATAAATCTAGAAAATAAATCCCACACCCTTCAGCGGGGTATTAGACCCCGCCGAAAGGCTCTAATTTTTTATCCCAAAAGCAAGAGAGGCTGTCTAAAAACTCGATTTTTTACTTTTCGAGCGAGTGAAGCGAGTCGAGAAATAGCCCATTTAAGCCAAAATTTATTTTCTCGACTCCGCTCGAAAGGTAAATTTTGGCATTCTTAGACAGCCTCAAGAGCGGTGGGGTATTTTAAAAGGTGTGGGATAAATTACCTAACTGCCCCAAAGGGCGGGGCTTAGAAATTTTAGTTAAACATTAAAAAAAGACAGGAGGTATTCCTGCCCTTTAATTTTATAGATTTTCAGACTTACTCTTTTATTACTTTCTCAAACTCATCGCTTGACAAAAATTTCTGTTTTAAAATATCAAGCGCCAAGCCAGTTTTATTCCAGTATTCCACGCCTTCAATATCTGCCGGCCGAACATAAAGAGTCTCATAGATTTCAGAAATCGCTGCGGTCCGGCCTAAATTTTTTTCAATTTCATAAAGACGATTATCATATTCTTCAGACAAAGCCAGATGGCGGCGTTGATCTTTAGTTAGGGAAAAATTCGCCTCAAGATATTTTGCTCCGGCTTTGTCTGCTCCCCGTTTTAAGACAATTTGATAAGCTAATTCCGGCTTTGCTAAAGCAGCGCCAATCGCGCTAAAAATTTCCTCTTGATATTCTTTTGAAACTGAAAGGGCGAATTTCACGCCAAAAATATCAATCGCATCACGACCAGCAATTTCCGGATCCGTTCTTTCCAGCCAAAATTTCACCCCCTCTTCGTCAAATAATTTTTCCAGATTGTCATCATAAATCCGGTCTAAAATTTTTTGGTATAATATTTTTATTGCTTCTTCACTGCCCTTTTCTTTCTGAATGGCAAGTAATTTATTATTAAATTCTCCACGAAGACGATCGTTTAAAATTGTAAATTTAATTCCGAGTAAAGTTAAAGCCTGGCGGTTTTCTGGTCTATAAAAGAAAGCTAAGCCGCCATTTTCTAACTCCTTAACTTTTTTGCCGGCAAACTCTGAATCTGGCGTTTCCCATTTTGCAAGATTTTCCTCGCTTTGGTCTTTTAAATAATCGCGGTCTAAAAGTAAAGTATAATAATAAACAATTGTCTGCAGACGGTTTAATGTTTTAAAAGTTTTAATTTCAGTTTCTTTTTTGTCGGCAGAAATTTGATAATAATAAATAAATCTTCCTTTTTCAAAACCATCACTATTTTTATCTGACCACTCGCCGCCTTTTAAATTCCGCAAAACAACATAATATTTATTATCATTTTTGTCTTGATACACTTTTGTGCTGTTATTGAATGAATTTTGGTTCTCGCCATAACGAAAAGAAATTTCTTTTGGTTTTAAAACTTGCTCGTTTGATGAAGTAAAATTCCATTTTAAAACAACCCGTGAATGTTCGCGAAATTGCAAAGAAGACTCAATTTGCAATTTATTTTCTAAAATTTCTTCATTTTCTTTTAAAATATCTTCTTCTGGTTCTGACGGCGAAGGCGTTAAAATAGCAGTAGGCGAAGAAGTTGGCGTAGGCGAAGGGGTTGGCGAAAGAGTCGAAGCCCTCACTGTCAGCATACAAGAATCTTTTTCTCCATTTTCTTTAAAATCTTCATAATTATAAACTAATTCCGGTTTCGCAATTTTTTTGTTCTCTTTAAAACCTTTTATAAAAGCGCGGTAAATTTTTTCCCATTCTTCCCCGCTATATCCCCAATTTAAATTCTGACTTCCAAGCTGAAACGGCGAAGCGCCATAAAATATCACTCCTTTTGCTCCTGCCTGCCGTAATTGATAACCAACATATTGGGCATATTCTTCTGATTTAATGACAAATCGATTTTTTACACAAGGATAATTTTCTTTCTTGGAAATGCTGTCAACTAAATAAGAAAAAGAAAGATAAACCAGCGAATCATTAAGCTCTAAATCTTGTAAAGTCATATCAAAAGCATCCAACGAAGAAATTATATAAAGAGAAGGATTGGGAATATCGCCGGTTTTTGGCGGCATATAAAATGAATTCTCTAAAACATCGTTAGAAATTGTTTTTTGTCTTTGAGCAAGAATATACTGATTTCCTTGAAATTTTATTTCGGAATTATTTTCTATCTTTTTACAGCTTATATCCGGCCCAGCAACTTTTGAACAATAATCACTGTCTTTTGAAGTATATAAATAAGGAGTATATTTATATTTTTTGTCCGAAAAAGCGTACTCTCCATAAAAGGCGATCAAAACATTTTTTACCTCGCCGCTTCCTTCTTTTATTCCTTCTTTTGCCGCATTATAAAGATCCTTCCCGCGCTCTTTCCAGTGATAAAGATAACACTCTGAAGATGATAATCCCTTTGGACAAGCCTCATTTAATCTTTTTGCTTTGTCCAAAAATTCTTCACTGGGCAAAATAGACAAAGTTGGATCTAAACTGCAAAAATCATTAACTCGCCAAGGCGCTTCATAAACTTCAAAATCAATATTAATCAAATCGCCCGGCTCATATTTTATTTTTGCCACTCTGTCGGTTGTTAATATTTTTAAATTCACTTCCTGCCAGAGATTTCCCTGATAAGAAGGATCAAATACTTTTGGATGAGGATATTTGCTGTAAAGTTTATCCGTAAGATAAGGCTGAACACAGACATTATTTTTATTACAAACATAAGAGAGTGAGCAATCAGAATCATTTTTACATTTTTTACAATCAGAATCTTTACTAACATCACAAGTTTCTTTTTTTGGACAATGCCAAGGATTAAAATTTGGCACATCAAAAATCGCTTGACAATATTCTTGCGCCCCCGGCTTTCCTGCCTGTTTTTCTTCAAATTTTTCTTTTGTGCAGTTATTAAATATTCCGGGATAAAATTTTTCATTAAAACCGTAATCAGCGGGACTAATGTTATGGACAATTTTAAATCCCAAATTCCGGGCTACCTCAACTGCTTTTTTATTCAAATCAGCGGCATCTTTGCCGCTGTCATAACTTGGCCTTAATTTTATATAAGTAAAACCTATATCTTTTAATTCTCTAAATTTTTTCTCTAAAATACACAATCTTTTTTCTTGTTCATCTGTTTTGCTTTTACATTCTTCATTAGTATTTGCCGTCTGCATTATTGAAGAAGAAGTAATTTCTGTCGTATCAGGAGCAATAATCAATTCTTCCGGAGCAATAACCCCGCTGAAATATAAGATGCCGCCGACTCCGGCCAAAACGGCAACAAAAACCGCCAATCCGACAGCCAATTTTAAACCTACCCCCTTTGTTTTCACTTGCGTTTTCATTGAAAAAAGTCTTATTTTTCTTGATTGTTTTTAATTTTTATTCCAATTTTTTCCCCATTGCCTCTTTAGCGAATGCCGGCTCGCCGAATTTCTTAAATTCCTTGCTTTCAAACAACATTTGCGCTGTCTGCTCAAATGTTAATCCTTCTTTTTCCATTTTTTCTTTATAAAATTTCAAACCATCAGGATCAATTGGCCGGCCCAAAACACCTAAATATAAATAGCCCAAGGCTTGATCGCGGCCAACTTCTTTATCAATTTTTTCTATTCGCTCTTTTGGCTCTTTTTTAAATTGGAAGGTTTTTGTAACTTCTCTTGTCTGTTTATTTTCAGTCTCAACAAAATCCCCCAAAATCTCGCGCCGCATTTCTTTGCTGTTTGTGCCGTATTGCTGTTTTAGCCATTCTAAATCTTTTTCTACGCCTGGACGGCCAAGGGTTGTTAAATAAGAGAAAGAGGCGAGAGTTTTCTCTAAACCCTGCGAGACAATTAAATTTTTGTTGTATTCCGAAGACAAGAAGAAATAACTAATCGCTCCTTCCCAAGAAATCTTTTTAGTATCAATTTGCTCCCGCCAGAAATTTAATCCTTCTTGGTCTGCAGCTTTTGCTAAATCTTCAGGATAAATACGATCGTGAATAGTTGAAAATAACCGTTCCACTCCCAACAAACTTCCTTTTTCCGAAACTGTCCGTTCAAAACGAGAAATAAATTCCTGGCGCAAAGGATCATGCATCACTGCGTATTTTATTCCCTCAAAAGTCAAACCGCTATCATACCAGAAAGTTGCTCCGTCGCATCTTGCGCCCTTGCATTCTTTAGGATTCATATTACCCGTAAAATCAAGGTTCTCTTCTTCACCAAAAATGCGATAATAAAGATACAAAATCGTTTGCAGACGATTTAAAGTTGTAAACGGCAAGGTTGAAGTAGTTCTTGTTATTTTATCTCCTTCTAAATAATCTACTTTAAAGACATAGGATGCTGAACCATTAACATAGTCTTTGTCAGTTTTTTCATAATATTCCCCGCCTTTCAATGATTCTAAAACTGTATAATATAGATCGTCTTTAGGAGAATAATAAACTTTTTCTTCTAAATTAAGCGGCAATTCTTTAATTTCCTCTCCTTCTTTTGCTTTTTCTTTCTTTTCATTAAGCATTTGGGCATATTTAAATTTCAAAGATTTAAGCTCAAAAGGTTCGGTCCTGTCTTGTTTTTCGGCATCGACTGCCGTTTTTATTCCCGCGTCTTCGGTTTTCCATTTAACAATTATTCTATCCGCTCCGCGATATTCATATTTAACATCTTTAATCTCAAAAAGAGGAAGAAGAGTTTTTAAAGTATCAATTAAATTTGGATTATTTTCTAAGACTGTTTTAAATGGAGTAAGATTAATATTATTTTTTGGATTTACTTTCCTCGTGTCTTCCCACCAATTTATTATATCTGACCATTTTGCTTTAGGATCTTCTGGTTTTATTCCAGAAAGATCAGGGCCTGAAATATCCGGAGATGTATTGGGATTAAGCGGCAAGGCTGAAGTTGGAGCTGGAGGTGAAGATTTTTGTTGCAACGTTTCTTCTTCTTTTTCTTTTTCTCCTTTAACTTTCATTTCAACTTGGCTGATGCCAAGCGGGAAAGAAGTGGTTGTTCCATCATCAGGCAAAACAACAACTCCTAAAACTCTTGCATCGCTTTTTTCTTGCGACAGTTTAAACCCTATTGCTGATATCTCCTCATCCCATTTGCATTCCCATCGTAATTGGTCATATCCTTCATAATCTGCAATAACTGTATTTTTATTCAGTGTTGTGCTATTAGAATCTGTAAGATAGGCAAAATCTCCTTGTGCAGGATATTTTAAGACCCCCTTTTCGGCTCCTTGAATTTCATATTTCGAGGTTAGCTTACGATCAACACCTTCGCCACATTTATCGCTGATTGAAACATGTTGACCTTTCAAAATAAACAAAGTTTTCAGTGAATCTATATTCATTTCGCCATAAGACGGTATCTTTGGTTCATCTCCTTTTCCTATTTTATTCACAGACTTAAAAGGATATATTTGTTCGTTATTCGTTAAGGTTCTTTCTTCAGTTGAAAGCTGTTTTTGATTTGTAAACACAAAAGCTAATTTTAAATCTGACCCTGTATTTCCAGAAAAGTCGAAATTAAATTCCTTCTCTTTTTCTCCATTTTCTTCGTTTATTTCAGCTTTCTCATTGTTTTTTGCAGAATACCATCTTTTTCCCCCATCATTTGAAGCATAAATATCAACAACATCTCCTCTTAAAAAATCAGCTTTGGTTTTTATTTTTAAATTTAATTCTTTAATATTTTCAAGCGAATTATTGTTGTTATCAACAAATTCGCTTGCTGAAAAAGTCTTGCTTACTGCTTTTCCTCGCAAAAACCGCATATCTACTGCCCCGCCAAAATCAATTTCCGGCGTCTCTCCTTTATAATCAACCCAAACAGAAAGTTCGCCTATTTTTTTATCATAGAAATAGGCAGAGATTTTTGTTTTTCCATAAGCAGTCGGCAATGGATAAGCTTTGGTGCCTGAAGAATAAAGAATCATTAATGGTTTTTCTGTAATTTTCCATCTTAGTGCTTCAGGAGCGCACAAATTAATATCTGAACTTGATAATGACGAAAATTGTTTAGCCTTAGCCAGATTTTCAATGTTAATATAAAAATAAGGCACCTCGTGGGTTTTAAAATATGCAGCTAAATCAGGCGAGTAGTTTTCATTTTTTTTAAATATTTCATTATGTAAATTTAATAAATTCGTAGTCCCAAGTGTTATTGGCCTCATATACGCACCTGAAGGTATGTAAGCATAGTTATCTTTAAAACTATCTTCCTCAGTAATGCCTACATCATAATTAAGGTAATTTTCATTAAGGGGTAATTCACTAATCTTTTCTTTTATTTTTTGGCATTTATTATATTCATCAGAAGAAAGATTAGGAATATTTTTTGCGCCAAAATCCGGCATACGATCTTTATTTGCGAGGTATGCAAACTTTTCTGTGCTTAACGATATGCCTCTGTCTTTATTAAACTCTATAAAAATGTCGGTATCGGCATAACCAGGCGTCTCTTTTTTTTCCAAAAAATCTTTCGCCTTTTTAAAAACCTCATCATCAGCGGTTTTAAAAATCAATGCCACGGGCTTTGATTCTGTTAATTTTTTTGCCAAAGACGGCAACTCTGCAAAAAATATCACTGCCCCAATCCCAACCGCCACTGCCACGCCAATGACCATTCCAATAATAAGTTTTACTGTAATTTTTGTTTTGGTTTTTAAAGGTGAAGTCTCGTACATAGGTTTTTTGTTAGTTGATAAATTGCTAGATTTTTGAAAATCCTGAGCCATAATTTAAAAATTTTAAAAATAAATCATTTTCCCTTCTTTTTTTGCCTGTTTCATAATTATTGATTCTTTGTCAATATTTTTAAATTCCTCTGGCGTATAGCCGATTATATCCATCGGAATTTTTTCGGCGACTCCCTCGCGCATCTTCGATAAAAATTCAAGCCGTTCTAAAAAACCTAGATTTTTAAAACTTCGAGAAATAACAACCAAATCTATATCACTATGTCTGTTTGGTTTTCCATAAGCATAAGAGCCAAATAATAAAACACCATCTAATTTAATTTTAGATTTTAAATTTTTAAAATAATTTCTTAAAATCTTTTTTTGGAATGTTTTTAATTTACTTTTTTTTCTAGACATAAAAATAGGTTTCTAGATTTTTCCAAAATATCCTTGGCCTTTTGCCTATTAATTATTGGCTGGGATTTTTTTAGCGGCAAATCTGGATAACGAGGCGTTATATAATATTGATTCAATGCCATAAGAAAATCTTTCTGAAATTTGGAGAATAATTTTTTATCCGCAATGATATCAAAAAGCCGTAGCAAATCATGAATACGCAACAAATCTTTATTTTGCTTAATAATAATTGCTTTGAGTATTTTTTCTATTGCCTGATGGCAATGCCAAACAACTAATAAATATGTCCATTGATTAGCATTTGGCTTATGAAAAAGATATTCCGCTGCTTCTAAATCGCTTTTAGCAAATTTTAGCCATTTTTGGATTAAATCTTTTGACATAGTTTATATAATCGCAGTACTCAAAAAATGCTTTCATCTTAAATTCGACGAAATCTCTCGGGTTTCCGTAAACCATTATACAATTTTCAATTATTTTTTTCAATAAAAAAGGGTCGGCGTGGTTTAAATGGTATTTTTTAGCGATTTTTTTAATTTGATTTTTTTGCGCAGAAGAAATTTTCATAAAATAACTTATCACTTACAACTTATAACTTATCACCTATAACTTGTAACAGTTATTAGTTGTTAGTTGTCAGTTAATCTTTCAATACCTTGACAAACTCATCGCTTGACAAAAATTTCTGCATTAAAATATCAAATGACGAACCGGTTTTATCCCAATATTCAACGCCTTTAACATCTGGCGCTCGGCCATAAAGAGTTTCGTACATTTCCGAGATAGCCGATGACCTGCCAAATTCTTTCTCAATTTCTTTTAAGCGATTTGTGTATTCTTCGGATTCTGCGAGATGTTTTCGCATATCTTTAGCAAGAGCAAAACTTGCGCCAAAATATTTTGCTCCGGCTTTATCTGCTCCGCGCTTTAAAACAATTTGATAGGCAAGTTCGGGTTTTGCTTCGGCCGCGCCAATAGCAGAAATTAATTCATCTTGATACTCTTTTGAAACTGAAAGGGCAAATTTCACGCCAAAAATATCAATCGCGTCTTTTCCTGTGATTTTCGAATCTGTGCGGGAGACCCAATATTCAAGACCTTTTTGGTCATAAAATTTTCCTAAATCTTCATTATAAATTCGGTCATGAATTACGCGATACAGCATTGAAATTGCTTCTTTAGTCTCTTTTTCCTTTTGCAAAGCTAAAAGTTTATTGTCAAATTCTTTCATCATTCGATCATTAATCATTGTAAACTTTATCCCCGGCAAAGTTAATGATTCTTTTCCTTCTGGCTTGTAAAAAAATCCCGGCCCGCCTTTTTCTAAGTCTTTAACTTTTTTGCCGGCAAACTCTGAATCTGGCGTTTCCCATTTTTTAAGATTTGTCTCGTCTTGATTTTTAAGATAATCTCGATCTAAAACCAAGGTGTAGTAATAGCCGATTGTCTGCATTCTATTTAAAGTCTTAAATATTTTAGGCTCGGTTATCTTATTGGCGACAGAAACCTGATAGTAATAAGGAAATCTTCCTTTTTCAAAACCCTGATCATTTTTATCTGACCACTCTCCGCCTTTTAAATCACGCAGGACAACATAATATTTTCCATCATTTTTGTCTTTGTAAACTTTTGCTCCTTTATTTATTGAATTTTTATTTTCGCCGTATTTAAAAGAAATATCTTTTGGGTCTAGATTGTTTTGCGCGCCTTGGGTAAAATTCCATTTTAAAACTAGCCGCGTCGGACCGCGATGCCAAACAAAAGAACTAATATCCAATGGTTCTTCCGGCTTCGGAGTTGGTTTTGGCTCGGTGGCAAATGAAATTTCTGCTTCCGATAATACAGGAGTAGAATAAGGCAAAACTACGGCGCTAAAAATCAAAGATGGTGAAGATGACGAAAACTGCGTCGGCTGCAAAATTGATGGTCCTATTCCTGGCGAAACTCCTGATGACGGTTGTTTATCAATTACTTGGGCTTTTGCTTGAGAGATTAAATTAAAATTAAATGAGGTTGGTGATGAAAAATTTTGTTGATCTTGCAAAGCTGCTTCGATAGAATTAATACTTCTGTTAATTTTATTTAATGTCTCTAATGTACTGCCATCTAAGGTTCTTCGCGTTGCAAAATCTTTTTTTAAATTTTGAATCTCGGCGGCCAAATTATCAATTTGCGACTTTTCTAAATCTTTTGCCTCTGCCTGCTGCAATCGAACTGTCTCTTGTTCTAAAATAGCAATTTTTTGATCAATTGGCGCAGGATCAGTAAAAAATTCACCTGTTTCGCTTTTATCCAAAACTAAGTTATTTTCGTCGATTATTTTCTTGGTTTGGTTTTTTATTTTTTGGATAATATCTTTGATCTCAGCGGGCGAAATTGGAGTTAAAGTCGGCGCCGATGGAGTTGGCAAAGGAATAGGAGTTGACAAAGCCGGAGAAGCTGATTCTGTAAAACTGATTTGAGTATAAAATGGAGTTGAACCTGTTTTTATCTTAGTGTTTTGTTTTTTCATTTCTTGATCTCCATATTTAGAAATCAAATTAAAATCTGATAATGGAGAGTTATTGATTTTTATTTCTTTTTCATCATTTGGCAAAAGGAATAATGTCCGCTGAAAGACAAAATTAGCCGCTTTATCAGAAGGAACTTCTTTTTGTAATTCATAAGACTTATCTTTTATAGTTTCTAAATTATTTTTCCATTGCGTATTTTCCTCTCCCACGCCTGTCTCGCTTTTATTCTGCGCGACGGCAATCATTCTTAAATCTTTTGGCTCAATTTCTTTTTTAAAATTATAAGTAAAAATATCTTTTTTTGCTGTGTAATCTTGATTTTCTTTCTTTTCTGGCGGGGTTATTTTTGGATTCTGCCATTCTTCTGCTGTAATCCAGGTTTTGCCGCCATCAGGCGACAAATATATTTCCATCTCACCCTTGGCATCTTTGTGATGGAAAGTTTTTACTTCCAATTTCGCCCCAGTAATATAATTTTTTTCTAGAATTTTGTTTATTTCTTCCTGCAAAATTGGCTGACTTTGGGCTTTTCCAATTAAAAATCCAGTGTCATAAACGCCATATTTATTTTGAGGCTGTCCTGATGGTGATTGGCCAGCCGGCTTTTGCGATTTAAAATTTTCAAAATTGTTTTGCGGAATAATTATTTTTATTTCTTGTGACGAGGCGCCATCGCATATTTTTGCTTTAAGCGATGCGCCGTCAGTAGAAGTTGGCGCGAGCGGAAAAATCTGGCCATTGCGGATAATAAAGTATCGAGGATCATATTGATAGCGAACTTCAATTAATTCAATTAAATGGTTGCTGACAATTTTTTCAAAAGGAAGGTAAAGCGGCATACCTTCTTTTTTAAGTTTTTCAAGTTCTTGTTTTTGTTCTTGTTCAAAAATATTTTCATCAATATTAACACTAATTTTCGTTAAATACGCCTCATATTGCTTTTTTTGTTCTTCACTTAGTTTTGGATCTTGTAGTAGTTCTTCTTCAATAATTTTTTTAACCGCCTCTTGCACTTGCATTTGTCTTCCTCCTTCAATAATCTGTTTTGCCATCTCTTCAAAAACTTTTCCTTTTAATAAAATTTTGATTTTTGTATAAACTTTGTTCTTTTCCGGATTTGTAAAATCAAAAGTTACATTTTTTGATATTTCATCTTTATTTTTAGAATTATCAGTTGAAGAAAGGAAAACTTCTGAAGAATCTATTTTAAAAAGTTCATTTTCGTATTTTAATTTATCGCAGACAGGAAAAACTCCTTGGGCGCCAGAAAAAGGATTATCTTCTGGATTATCTACTTGATTTACAAATTTTTGGATGGCTAAACGAAGACCAGCCGGCTCTGTTCGTGATTCAGTATTATAAACCATATAAGGATCGCTTGAATCTTTGTTTAAATCGCTAAAAGCAGATGAAAGATCAATTTTATACGGTCTTTCTTGCGGCGTGATTACTCCGCCAAAATATAAAGCGCCGCCAATTCCGGCTAAAACCGCCACCCCAAGGATTATGCCGATAATTAGCTTTGTCCTCGCTTTAATTTTTGTCTGTGCAGAAATTGGATTTAGGTTAGTTTTTAAAATAATTTGACCCATAGATTTAGATTTAATCTCCGATGCCTCCCCTTAAAGTAAGGAGAGGTTAAGACCTTTTGCTAAATAATGATTGGAGTGACAAATTGAATGAAGTGAAATTTGTTTTGGCTAATATATAACGAAATTCGCTTCACTCATTTCGTCAATCCATCTAAAAGTTAAATTCTTAGACAGCCTCTAAAGTTAGGTAGAAAGTTATTTCGCAAAACATCTATTATAGATTAAACTAATTTTGACTGATTATCAATAAATTTTTTAATTTTTTCTAAATAAACAGGTATATCATTAAAAAAATCCTTAATTGATTGATAAATTTTTTCTTCGTTGATGCCATTGTATTCATGCGCTAAGCGATTGCGAAGACCGGCTAGCTGTGCTAATTTTTTTGCAAAATCATACGGCAATATCTTTAATCCAGAAAGTAAAGTGAAAGATTCAAAATAATCTTTCGGAGCTGAATTGCTTGTTTCGGAAACTAAATGATAATTAATATCAATTATTCTCCCAATAATTCGTTCAAATAATCTTTCAGCAATAATCTCATATTCGTCTTTTTTTAAATATTCCTCTAATTTTAAGTTTGCCAAAGGACGTAACTTCTGCATATCACGGGAAATAAGATTAATTTTTCTAATTATAAGATTTCTATCTATTGGCATTTATTGCAAATTATTAATAAACCGCGAGACTGTTTTTTCTTCAATATCAAAATACGGCTTAAAATCGCAAAACCTAAAAAAAGCATACATTTTAAATTCTGCTAAATCGCGCGGGTTGCCATATAAAACTAAATTATTCTCAAGAATTTTTTGAAGCAATAATGGATCAGCTTCATTTAAAATTGTGACATCGGGATTAATATGGAAGATTTCTTTCAATCTTGAAATTAACAAAAGATGTTTTTCAAAACTAATATCTTTTGTAACCCAAATGCCTATATCCAAATCACTTTGCCGGTGTGTTTTCTTTGAAACTTGTGAACCAAAAATCAAAATTAACTTTAAATAATATTCTCTTGCAATTTGTGCAATTTGTTCTTTTTGCTTTTGAGAAATCTTCATAAAATTATTAACTTTTTCTAAACTCTTTTACTGCTCTTTTTGCTTTGCGTTCAAAGCCTTTTGCTTCTGTTTTGGCTTTTTCTTTTAATTCATTTATACCCTTTAAAAGCTCATCGCGCGCTTCTAAGGCCTTCTTTTTTGCCAAGTCAGCTTTTTTCTTTAAAATCTTTCTCGCTTCACGGCCGGTGGTCGGTGCATAAAGCAAAGCTAAAGCCGCGCCCGCTGCGGCACCAAAAATTAATCCCGCTAAAAATGATCCGCAATTTTTTTGACACATAGAATTAATTTTAAATTTTAAATTTTAAATCAATTTTTAAATTATTTAATTTTAAAAATTTAATCATTAAAAAATTCATTAAAAATTAAAAATTTGACATTTTGAATTTTTTATTCTTCCTCTTCTTCCTCCCCGCCGCTAAATATTCCAGTTATATTCTTAATTTTTTTCACCACCCGCGAAAACGAGGCAATTGGTTTTAAAAAATTCTTATCAATTTCCCGGACAGTTTGCAGAAGATCAGTCGCTGTGCCGCTAGCCTCATCCAGCACCGGATCAACTTTTGCAAGCTTTTTATTTAGATCTTCCACTGTTCGCTTTGTTTCCTGCATTAATTTTGCCCAATTAAAAAGCAGGTAACAGAAATACCCGCTCACGCTCAAAATCGCCAAAGATAGCGCAAAGAATAAAATTGTTTTACCAATTTCTAGCATAGTTTTGTTTTTACTATGTACCACTAAAGGGTACATGGTAACCTTAAATCCTTTAGTGGTTTAGGGTTATTTATTAAAATTTATCTATTTATATTCTATCAAAATAAGAAATATTTGTCAAAACATTTTTCGAGAGATATAATGTAACTAACAACTAACAACTTATAACTAACAACAATTTAAAAATGGATAAATTCCGATTCTTAAAGTGGAAGGTTTATAAAGATGCAAAACTTATCTTTTCTTTAGTTTTAAAAATAGTCAGAAAATTACCGAAAGAGTACCGATTTGAATTAGGAAGCCAAATTATTAAATGTTGTCTATCAATAATTTTAAATATCGCCGAAGGTTGTGGAAAAACTTCTGATAAAGAACTGAATAGATTTATAAATATTTCCTTGGGATCAATAAATGAGTTACTTGCGGCAATTGATATTCTAAGGGATAATAAATTTATAACGATTGATGAATTTAATAATATTTACAAAAGACTTGACAGCATTTCTAATCAGTTGGGCGGATTCAAAAAGAAACTAATAACTTGCAACAGTTGTAAGTTGTAAGTTGTAAGTTAATACAAATACTATGAATCCTCTTTCTTGGCAAACAGTGGAAAAATATCTCTCGGAAAAAACAAAATCAGGCAACATTTTGGCCTTGATTGAGACAGAAAAAATTTTCAAAAAAGTTTTAGAAAAACTGAATTTTCCCGGAAAAACTATTTCCCAAAAAATAAAAGGCTTAAAATTTGTCCTTTCTGATTATGAAAACTTTTTATCAGCGCAAAAAATATATCAACGAATTATCTCTGATTTAAATTTTGAACCAGAACAAACAAAAATTGAAGAAATTTTAACCTATTATTATAAAGCAATTGAAGAGATTGTAAATTTTCAAAAAGAAAAACAGAATATTATCTTGATGCTAAAAATTAAGTCAACGGTATATTTGCCGTCGCAACCCCGTTCTTTTTTGAAAAAATTTATTTTAATTTCAGTTATTTTTTTCTTTATTATTTTTGTTTTAGACAACACGCAAATTGGCAGAGCGCTGGTTAATCTCCTGGTAAAAATATCTCATTTTATCTTTAGCTGGATTTTATTTGCTGTTCTTTTGTTATTTGGACTCGCAATTATCATTATCGGCGCGCTTTTTTACTTTGAAAACCGAAAGAAAACAAAGATAACTAAAATTGAAAATTAAATTCAAATTTTTAATTACAAATTTTAAATCAAATTCAAATAAATAAATGAATGAATGAAAAAAACAGCAAAAAAATTTGACCTCGAAGAAAGAACCGCCAAATTCGGCGAAAATATCATTGAATTTGTAATGAAATTACCAAAAAATTCAATAAATAATCCTTTAATTAGCCGACTTATTAAGTCTGCAACATCAATTGGCGCAAACTACATGGAAGCTAACGGCGCCGAATCTAAAAAGGATTTTTTACACAAAATTCATCTTTGTAAAAAAGAATCAAAAGAAACAATGCATTGGCTTAGGATGATTGCTAAAGCTAATCAAAATTATTCAGAAAATTGTCGTCACTTCTGGCAAGAAGCGAAAGAGTTAACTTTAATTTTTGCAAAAATTTGCCAAACTAAATAATGTCTTAGATTTTGAATTTAAAAATTCATTAAAAATTTAAAATTAATGTTCACTCACCTCCACGTTCACTCCCACTACTCGCTTTTAGACGGTCTGCCAAAGATTGATGATTTAGTAATGCGAGCAAAAGAGCTTGGAATGCACTCTCTAGCTTTAACTGATCATGGGGTAATGTACGGACTTGTAGAATTTTATCAAAAGGCAAAAAAAATTGGGATTAAACCAATTTTGGGTTGTGAAATTTATTTAGCTCCCTATGGAATGAGTCAAAAAAGAGCGAAAATTGACACAAAACCGTATCATCTAGTTTTACTCTGCAAAAATAATGAAGGGTATAAAAATTTAATCAAAATTGTCACTGCCGCCCACCTTGCCGGATATTATTACAAACCCAGAGTGGATTTTGAATTTCTAAAAAATCATGCCCAAGGCCTAATCGCGCTCACCTCTTGTCTTGAAGGAGAAATTCCGCGCCTAGTTCTTTCCGGCAATCTAGAAAAAACAGCAAAACGGGCAAAAGACTACGAACAAATTTTTGGTAAAGGAAATTTTTATTTAGAAATTCAGCACCATCCTGGCATCGCCGAGCAAAAGATTGCTAACCAAGGAATGATCACGATTTCCAAAAAATACAATTTGCCGATTGTTGCAACCTGCGATTCGCATTATTTAATGCCGGCTGATGCCGAAATTCAAGATATTCTACTCTGTGTCCAGACACAAAAAAAAGTGGCGGAAAAAAATCGTATTTCAATGCTTGACGATGATTTTTCTTTACGAACACCGAAAGAAATGGCAGAAATTTTCAAAGAGACGCCGGAGGCGATTGCCAATACCGAAAAAATCGCAAAAATGTGCAATCTGGAATTAGAGTTTGGAAAAATAAAACTTCCAAAATTTGAAGTACCGAAACCCTATAATCCTGATACTTATCTTAAAGAATTAGCTTATCACGGATTAACAAAAAAATATGGAATTGAAATTCACAAGAACACAAAAACACAAAAACAAGAAAACAAATTAACCGCTGAAATTTTAAAACGCTTGGAATATGAATTGGCGGTAATTGAAAAAACCGGCTTTGCTTCATATCTCTTAATTGTCCAGGATTTTGTCAACTGGGCGAAGGAAAATAAAATCGTTGTTGGGCCTGGCCGTGGTTCTGCCGCAGGTTCCCTTGTTTGCTACCTTTTGAATATAACTGAAATTGATCCGATTAAATATGATTTATTATTTGAAAGATTCTTAAATCCGGAGCGAATTTCAATGCCCGATATCGATTTAGACTTTGCTGACACTCGCCGCGATGAAGTAATTGAATATGTAAAAAATAAATACGGCAAAGATCACGTTGCCCGAATTATTACTTTTGGAAAAATGGCAGCTAGAGCGGCAGTTCGCGATGTTGTCCGTGTTTTGGGTTATCCTTATAGTTTTGGCGACCAAATCGCAAAATTGATTCCTATGTTTATGACTATTTCTGAAACTTGCGATAAAGTTTATGAATTAAAAGATTTATACCAAAAAGATCCCGACGCAAAAAAAATCCTTGAATATGCAAAAAAACTAGAAGGCGTAGCCAGACATGCTTCTGTCCATGCTTGCGGCGTGGTTATTACTCCAGAACCTCTTGATAACTATATTCCAAGACAATTTGCTTCTCAAGACGACAAGACAGTTATCACTCAATATGAAATGCATGGAATTGAAGATCTTGGTCTTTTAAAAATGGATTTTCTTGGACTCAAAAATTTAACTATTATCCAAAATACTATTAAAATTATTGAAAAAATTCATAATATAAAAAATGAGATTGATAAAATTCCGCTTGACAATAAAAAAACTTTTGAACTTTTGCAAAAAGGAAATACAACAGGTGTGTTTCAACTGGAATCAGCGGGGATGAAACGTTATTTAAAGCAATTAAAACCAACAGAATTTGAAAATATTATCGCGATGATTTCTTTATATCGGCCAGGACCAATAGAATGGATCCCGGAATATATTTTAAGAAAACAAGGGGAAAAAGATATAACCTATATTCATCCAAAATTAAAAAGAGCTTTGGAAAAAACTTATGGAATTTGCGTCTATCAGGAACAGTTAATGCAGATTGCCCAAGATGTGGCGGGCTTTACTTTAGCAGAAGCAGATGTCTTGCGTAAAGCAGTTGGCAAAAAAATCAAACATTTACTTTTAGAACAAAAGAAAAAATTTATCCAAGGCGCGATGGCAAATAATATTCCAGAAAGCATTGCCCAAGAAATATTTTCTTTTATTGAACCTTTTGCTGGCTATGGTTTTAATAAAGCCCACGGAACATGTTACGCAATGATTGCTTATCAAACTGCTTATTTAAAAGCCCACTATCCGGCAGAATTTATGGCTGCTCTGCTCACTTCTGACCAAGAAGATATTGACCGCATTGCAATTGAAATTCAAGAGTGTAAAGAAATGGGACTTGAGGTTTTGCCACCTGATGTTAATGAAAGTTTTACGAATTTTGCGGTAGTAAAAAAAGACGGAAAACCAGTTATCCGCTTCGGCCTTAATGGAATTAAAAATTTAGGTCATGATATCGCCAGCCAAATTGTTGAAGAAAGAAAACAAAACGGAAAATTCAAAAACTTTGACGATTTTATTCAGCGACTTGCCAGTCCAAAATTCAACAAAAAATTTCTCGAAAGTCTGGCAAAATCAGGAGCTTTAGATTCCCTTGCCGAAAGAAATCAAATTTTACAAAATACAGAAAAAATATTAAACTATTCAAAGAACATCCAAAAAACAAAATCAAAAGGTCAAGTTGATTTATTTGGCAATTTAAACAGCTCGGCCTCTCTTCAACTCCGTTTAGATGAAGCTCCGCCTGCTTCTAAAAATGAAAGGCTTTCCTGGGAACGAGAGCTTTTAGGCCTTTATGTCTCTGAACATCCTCTGGCGGAATTAAAAGACTATTTTGATCAAAAAACAACAAACTGCCGCCAATTAAAATCAAAACGAGGAAACGAAAAAGTTATTTTGGGCGGAGTAATAAACAAAATAAAAAAGATTCTTACCCGAAATTCACAGACAATGCTTTTTGTTAAAATTGAAGACCTTGCTGGAGAGGCAGAAATTATAGTTTTCCCAAAAGTGTTGTCCAAAAACCCAATTATTTTCCAAGAAGATAAAATTATTTTAGTAGAAGGAAGAACTTCGGATAAAAACCAGGAAATCAAGGTTCTTTGCGACAATGCCCGGGAACTAACTAAAGAAATAGTTGACGGATGGCGAAAAACAAAAAATCCAAAAAACAGTTCTATTCTTAAACTAACAATTCCGCAAAACGCTACGCCAGATCTGCTCTATAAATTAAAAAATATTTTTGAAGCTAATCCTGGTCCTTGCGAAATTATTTTAAATATTCCCGACGGCACAAACAGCTTTAAAACTATAAAGGCAAAAACTAAAACCGATACTAATAAAACTGTTTTAGAAAAAGTCAAAAGCTTTGTTGGAAGAGAGAATGTAAAAATAATAAATCCAAATATCAAAGCCTAAATGTCAAATGAATGTCAAATGACTAAATAACAAATTGTAGATTTTGTCATTTGGGTTTCATTTGTTATTTGGATTTTGGATTTTCGAAGTTATGTACCAAAGACTCGATTCTCAAAAATCATATCGCGGTATTTTTATTTTCTTCGTCCTTATTACCTTAGCCTTGATTATCTTTGTCTTATACACCTCTTTTTCTCAAGCAATTATCACCCTCACGCCAAAAAAGGACAAAGTTTCTGTTGACTTCGGAATAAAAATTGAAAAAAACGAAAAGCTCGACCAAGAACCAAAAATTCTAGCTGGTCGCGTCTTGCAGACACAGGAGACCGCCGAAGAAAAAATTACTGACATCCCAAAAATAAAAACTGGCGACAGGGCTCACGGCAAAGTCACAATTTATAACCAAAACGAAGAGGCAATGGGCATTGTCGCCAAAACCCAACTTAGACATGAAACAACCGGACAGATTTTTAGAACTGACCAAGCAATTAACATTCCTCCTCGCGGAAAAGTAGAAGTGGAAGTTACAGCTGATCAGCCGGGAACAAACGGAGAAGTAGAGCCGGACAATTTTCGATTAATAAAACTATCTCCGGAATGGCAAAAAATTATTTATGGCGAATCCAAAGAAAAATTTAAAATTATTCAAAAAGAAGTAAAAATCGCAACTGCCGAATTTATGGAAAAAGAAAAACAAAAAATTGTTGAGAATTTAGAAGACACGGCGAGGACAAAACTTGAAGACAAACTTTCCGGCTCTGAAAAAATTCCCAAAAAAGCAATTAAATATGAAATTTTAGAATCTAAAGCTTCAGTTGAACCAGAAACAGAAACAGAAGAATTTACTATTTTTATCAGAGTAAAAATTACCGCCTTGGTTTTTAATGAAGATATTCTCTTTAATATCGCTCAAGAAAAAATAAAAGAGAAAACAACTAGTGAGCAAGAATTTTTGAAATCTGATAAAGAAAGTATAAAATATGAAATTTTAAATTACGATTTAAATAGTCAAAAAACTACCGTCAAAGTTCATCTCGAAGGCGAAGTTCAATCTAAACTAAACGCCGAGGAAATTGACCGTGAAAAACTGCTTGGCCGCAAAGATGAAGAAGTAAAAATGTATTTCAATAGTGACCCGAAAGTTGAAAATGTTGAAGTTTTATTTTCGCCTTTTTGGGTAAATCGAGTGCCGACGCTAAAAGACCATATTGAGATAGTAGTTAAAAAATAACAAAAATTCCAATGACCAAATTCCAATGTTCAATCAAATCTCAAATCATAAATTCCAAACAAGTTTGAGATTTGGAATTTGGAATTTGATTGGTCATTGAGATTTGGAATTTGGAAATTCTATTTTAATAAAATATATGCCTTCAAAAAAATCTAAATCAATTGATATTCTCCGCCACTCTTGCTCCCATGTTCTCGCTCAGGCAGTCTGGCAAATGTTCCCCGAAGCCAAACTCGGAATAGGGCCAACCATTGAAAATGGTTTTTATTATGATTTTTTATTGCCGCGGACTTTAACTCCCGAAGATTTAAAAATCTTGGAAGATAAAATGCGGCAAATTATTAAACAAAACGCCGCCTTTGAAAAAAAAGTTGTGCCTATCGAACGAGCTTTAGAGTTTTACAGCAAAAAATGGGATCAGCCATTTAAACGCGAATTAACTGAAGATTTAAAAAAACAAGGGGCGCGGGCAGTAATAGTTTATCAAGATGGAAAATTTATTGATCTCTGCCGCGGCCCGCATCTAGATTCTACTGGCGAAATTACACCTTCAGCTTTTAAATTAACTCGCATTGCTGGCGCTTATTGGAAAGGAAGTGAAAAAAGACCGATGATGCAAAGAATATATGGTATTGCTTTTGCCTCGGAAAAAGAGTTAAAAGATTACTTACAATTACAAGAAAAAATAAAACAATACGATCATCGCGAAACAAATAAAGCGCAAAAATTGTTCGGAATTTACGAGCAAGTTGGCGGCGGGCTTATTTTATGGCATCCAAAAGGAGCAATTGTGCGCCAAATTATTGAAAATTTTTGGCGCGAGGAACATTTGCGTCGCGGCTATCAATATGTTTATACCCCGCATATTGGACAACTCGGACTTTGGAAAAAATCCGGACATTTTTCTTTTTACCGGGAAAATATGTATTCGCCAATTAAAATTGATAAAGTTGAGTATATGTTAAAACCAATGAATTGTCCTTTTCATGTCCAAATTTACAAATCAGAAATGCGCTCTTACCGCGATTTGCCAATAAGATTTTGCGAGCTCGGAACTGTTTATCGCTATGAACGAGCTGGAACTTTACATGGTTTGCTTCGCGTTCGCGGTTTTACTCAAGACGATGCTCATATTTTCTGCGCATCTTTGCAAGTAGAAAAAGAGGTTAGCGATGTTCTTGATTTTGCAATTTTTATGCTTAAAAGTTTTGGTTTTAAAAAATTTGAAATTGACTTGTCATTGCGGGATCCTAAGAATAAACAAAAATATCTAGGAAATGAGACAGTTTGGCAAAAAGCCGAAGGAGCACTAGAAACAGCATTAAAAAAGAAAAAATTAAAATATAAAAAGACTTTGGGCGAAGCAGTTTTTTATGGGCCAAAGATTGATTTAAAATTAATTGATTCTTTGGGCCGCGGCTGGCAAGGACCGACAGTGCAAATTGATTTTAATTTTCCGGAAAAATTTGATTTAAATTATATAAATGAAAAAGGTCAAAAAGAAAAAGTGGTAATGATTCATCGCACAGTTTTAGGATCTATGGAAAGATTTTTTGGCTCACTCTTAGAACATACAGGCGGAGCTCTGCCAACCTGGCTTGCGCCTGTGCAATGTATTTTTATCCCAGTCTCTGATAAATTTGAAAAGAAAATTGGTGTGATTGTAGAAAAAATTAAAAAAGAAGGCCTGCGCATAGAAATAGATTTGCGCAATGAATCAGTTGGCAAAAAAATCTCCGACGCAATAAAACAAAAAATCCCTTATATGATTGTGATGGGAGAGAAAGAAATAAAATCAAAGAAATTGGCAGTTCGCGAGCGTGGCGGCAAAAAAGTCCAAAAGATTGCGCTAGCGACGTTTGTGAAGAAATTGAAAAAGGAAATTCAAAGTAGAAGCTAGAAACTCGAATCTCGCAACTTGAATCGAATATTAAATTTAAGAAAATTGAAATTAGTTTTTGGAAAATAGAAAATAGTAATGGAAATTGGAAAATCGAAAATGGTAACTAATTTCTAATTTCCATTTTCTATTACAAATTTCCAATTTCTAACAACCAATTTCCAATTTCATAATTCCATTCAAGATTCCAGTTGCCAGTTGCGAGATTCATTTTTTACTTGCTTTTATCAGTCTCTTTGCATATTTCACATCTGGATAAATAAATTCAAGTTTTGCCAAACCAGCTCGCACAAGTTCTTCATTTATAAAAGTTCCGTCAGAAAAAACATAAGCTAAATATCGACCAAAAGGGTCAATTTTTTGTTTATCGTACTCTATTGTCACTTCTTTACCATAAATTAATTCTTTGTTTTTATTTGTTGCTTCCAAATAAAACGGCTCGCCAATTTCCGGCGTGTCTATTCCAATATAACGAATTTCTTGGCCCGAATCTAAGAAAATAGTATCGCCGTCATCAACATAAATTACTTTGGCGCGGACTTTTGTTTTCGAAGAAAAAACATCAATGCCGCTTATATTTTGCAGAGTATAAATAGTTTTCCAAATTGAGACCTCATGATTAATTTTATAAACACTTATTCTGCCGCCATATCCTTCGCCAATTAATACTTCTGCCCTGCCATCGTCATCAACATCTTTTAATTTCAAATAAATTTCATTATTTGATATCAAATTATTTGGCCACGCAATATTTTGATAATTAAATTTTGAAATTTGACATTGGCCATTGCTTAAAAAACTGCAAATTCCAAATTCCGATTTTCCATCGCCTTCTAAATCGCCGGCAGAAATGTTAAAATCTCTATAATTTGAAATATCAATTGACGCAGGATATATTTTTTTGTTTTTATAAATAAATATTTTTGATAAACCGCTGCTTGAAAAAATAATCTCATCTTTACGGTCGCGATCAATATCTCCGGAAGTAATTTTTATTCCACCTCGGTAATTTTTGGAAAAAGGAATGAATTTATCTAGAAGTTTTCCTTTGTAATTGAAAATTTTTATATAAGGCGGAGTAGAAACAATAATTTCTGACTTGCCGTCATTATTTAAATCGCCTAAAGTAATGTCGTTCCAAGTGCTAGCGAGGAATTCCCTTGATAAGCCGTGGGATTCCTCGCCCCGATTAACATCGGGGCTCGGAATGACATCATATTTCAGTGCGCCATTTTTAGAAAATATTGCAATCCGCGACATCCCATATTTTGACACCACCACAATTTCATTTTCAAAATCGTAATCAACATCGCCGACTGCAAAATTTATCGGAACTTGCATATTTTCTGGCAAAAAAAATGAAGAAACAATATTGCCTTGTAAATCATAAAAAATTATTTGCCCCAAATTCGTTGAAACAACAATTTTTTTTTCTTGAGCCGCTAAAGAAAAACTCGGCAATAAAAATAGCCAAAATAAAAAAATAACCCCAGAAATTATTAACTTTGAGTTTTGAGCTTTAGTTTTGAGTTTTGAGCTTTGAGCTTTGAGCTTTAACTTTGTTTTTAAACAAAACATAATCAATGCCTAAAACTATTTCGGCAATAATTTACCGCTGCCAGCCGGATTATACCCATGCTCTACCTCTTCGCCATCTTTATATCCATCGCCATCAGTATCCGAATTTTGAGGATCGGTTTGATATTGATATTCTTCCAAATTATTCAGGCCATCCTCATCAGGATCAGAAAGGGCGTCAACATAATCTAAAGGGTTTAACTTGTATTTTACTTCAAAACCATCAGGTAATCCATCAAAATCTGTATCTTTTTCTTTGGGATTGGTGCCGTATTGCAGTTCCTGCGAATTTGAAAGTCCATCGCCATCTTCATCAATATTCCCAAAATCAGATTCTTTTGTTTCGGTTATAACTTCTTTTTTTGCCTGGTTTTTTTTGAAAAATATGCCTCTTTGCCAAAACTGCCATACACCATAAGATAAAGCCAAAATCACAACAATCAATAAAAGTAAAATATTTTTTCTATTTTTTGGCACTCTGCCCGCACCTTCAAGATAGTGTTTTTTTTCTTCTTTCTGTGGTTCTTGTTTAACAAATTTTGGAAGATGAATTTCCTCTTCGCCAAAAGAAGGCAGAACCTCTCGCTTTGATTTAGATCTATCGTTTTCAAAATCTACTTCCTCCGACAAAAAATCTTCGTTTTTGCTTGGCCTAAAACTTCCTTCTCCTGCTTTTGGTAAATTTGCCGGCGGATTAGATTTAGATTCTTGAGTACGAAAATCCATAAAAAATTAAAAATGACAATGTTAAAATTGACACAGAATGTGTCATTCCGAGCGAGGAGCGGAGCGACGAGTCGAGGAATCTCGCAGCTTGTCTGCGAACTCGCATTCGCGAGAGATCCCTCGCTACGCTCGGGATGACTCCGATGCATCGGAGTCAATCTTAATATCTGAATTGTCATTTTTTATTTTACATTTTAAATTTTTCATTTTACAACAAGTTTCCCCATCATTCCTTTTCCTTTATCTTCAATTGTATTAGAGTAATAAATGTATTCCCCGGTTTTTTGCGGCGTAAATTCTATTGTTGCTTTTTCGCCCGCCTTAATTGTCTGATTAATATCCAATTCATCAATTGTAAAAGTATGATCTGCATCTTGACTTGTGATTTCCAGCGTTGCTTTTTCTCCTGTTTTTACTTCAAATTGAGCAGGGTCAAAGATGTAATTTTTAGCAATAATTGTTATTATTTTTTGCTCTTCTGAAACTGCTGTCTTTTCTAGCTTGCCAGAACCCAAGGGATTATAGCCATTATCAATTTCTACTTTATCTAGATACTTATCTCCGTCAGTGTCTTTAAGATTAGGATTTGTATTATAAGTAACCACTTCATCATAATCTGATAATCCATCGTTATCAGTATCGGTTAATTTTAAAATCATCTCTAGCTGTTTAATTGATTCTGTATCCGCTGGCGCGGCTTGCGTCTGTGATATTTTATTTATTTTATCTTCCAGGGAATTAATTTTTTCTGCTTCTGCTTTTTTTAAATCGGCCAATTCTTTTTCCAAATTCTCTAATTTCGTCTTTTGTGTTTCAAGTTCTTGAGGACTTAATTGTGTTGCTTGACTCAATTCAGAAATTTTGGCTTTGAGTGAATTTGTTTGTAAATACAAAATACCTAGAGCAATAAAAAGTCCAAGAATTAATAAAAAAACAAAAATAAAACCTAATATTAAGCCTATATGGCTTGGTTTTTTGGGTAATGATTGGGGCGCAGATGGAGACGGAGATTTTGAAGAAAGCGACCTCATTTCTTTTGTTTCTGATGACTCCAAATTTCCGCTTAATTCTGATTCAGCGATTTTTTGTTTAATTAATTCTCTTGGCGGAATCCTCCGCGGCAAATTTTCTGGCGGGGCAATGTCGATCATAATTAATTTAAGATTTAAGATTGATAATTGATGATTTAAAAAATTTGGGATTTTAGATTTAAGATTTATTATTTTTAGATGCTGATTTTCTTGAAACTACCATAATTGATATAATTTCATTAGTTTCTTTTAATAGTGGTTCTACTAATTCCTTTTTCAGTAATCTACTTTCTATAACAATTTCAAGCCAAAATGCACTTTCATCAGCCTCTTCAATCACAACGCCAAGTTTCGCTATAAATTCTGTTTTTGATCTTGCACGGCAAGCGGCATAATAATTTGCTCCTACTGATGTTCCGCTTCTCATTAACTGATTGCCTATTATACGGCCCTCAACTGTATTCGGTAAGGCTCTTACTAATTTTATTATCCGCAATACATATTGCTTTGTTCTTTTTCGCAAATCATTTTTATTCATAATTCATAAAATCTACAATCTGCAATCATCAATCTACAATTATTTATAGTATAACATATTCTTAACTAAAAATCAAACAAAATTGTCCACTAAAATAAAAACTTTGCATACTTACTAAATACGCAAAGTTATGCCCTCGCTTATTTCTAGAAATGCGGAAAATTAAATTACTGTTTTTTAATTTTCAAATTTCCTCGATCGCTTTTCAGCCAAATTAAACCTTGACTTTTTGAAGATATAATCCAGGTTCCGCTGATTTCACCTTTTGTTTCTTTTCCTTCTAAAGTTAAACTAAACAACCCTTCACCTGAAACATCTTTAATTTTGCCTAAAAAAACTGCTGAGCCTGATGAATCAACAGAAAAAATTCCACTTTCCTTTTTAAAATCATAAGTTCCAGAAATTTCATTTTGGATTCTATATTGTTGATAAAAACTTGTAAATTTACCGCTCACTTTCCCATCTGTTTGTATTGTTAAATTTAAATCTTTAATCTGGTAAAAGGCGCCAAACATTGTCCCCTGCCAATTCCCTTCTATTTCTGAAAATTTTTTCTCGCCCTCAAAGGTTTTTGTTTCTTCTAATTTGCCCTGGCCCTTTGGGTTATATCCATTTTTAACCTCATCACCATCTTTATATCCATCACCATCAGTATCCGAGTTTTGGGGATCAGTTTGATATTTGTATTCTTCCGAATTTTTCAACTTATCTAAGTCCGGATCAAAATCAGTGTCTTTTGGATCGCGAGGATCTAATTTGTGTTCATTTTCCCAAATATCCGGCATTCCATCACCATCAGAATCTGTTGATTCATCAATTATTTGTTGAGTAGTTTTTGATGGAGGAGAGATAGGCGATGGCGTCTGTGTTGCTGTCTCTTTTTTTGACAATAAAAACCTGTTTATTGTTAAAACAACACCAAAAACAACTAATAAAACTAAAATAATAAAAATTAAACTTTTTTTAATTGTTTCGCGCCGGGCAATTTTTTCCGGCGAAAGACCTTCCTCAGGCATAAAAGAAACTGACTCTTTTTCTTCCTTTGTCTGTTTTGACGGCGGGATGATTTTTTCAACTGGCTGTTTTGGCACTACATCCGATGGCTGGCCAAAACGATCTATTTGCGGTTTTTCTGGTAATTCTTCTGAAGCCTTCTTTGGAAAAATCGGCCGCTGGGGAACAATTCTTTCTGCCTCCTGCGGTGTTTCTTTTTCACCGATAGATAAATTTGTAGGCGCAATTCCTTTGGGCATAAAAAATTAAAAGTTAAAAACGAAAAATTAAGAAATCATCTTCGGCGACTGCTCATTAATTTGTTGATATTAATATTATAACACCTCTTTTTTAATTTCTCAAAGTTATCTGTTGATATCTTGAAAAAAATAAAAAGATATGATAAAAATAGCTAGTATGAAATACTTCATTTATACTTTTGGCTGTCAGATGAATAAGTCAGACTCGGAAAGAATTGCTGGTTTTTTAGAAAACCAAAATTTTGTTATGGTAAAAAATTTTAAAGAGGCAGATTGGGTGATTTTAAATACTTGCTCGGTGCGTCAATCGGCAGAAGACCGCGTTTTTGGTCTGATTAAAAATTTAAAAAAATTAAAAAATCGGCCGAAAATTGCTATTACTGGCTGTATGGCGACAAAAAATACAAAAGAATTGAAAAAGAAAGCAGACTTAGTTTTTGAAATCGAAAATTTACATCAACTAAACAATTACCTAAAAAAATTTCACATTTCAGGCGATAGCTTAAAATGTGAAAAAAAGAATTTTACTGATTCTTATTTTAAAATTTCTCCTCATTGCGAAAATAATTTTCATGCTTATGTCCCAATTGCAACGGGTTGTAATAATTTTTGCACTTACTGCGTTGTACCCTATGTCAGAGGTCGCGAAGTCAGCCGTCCACTTGATGAAATTTTATGTGAAATTAAAAATCTATTAAAACAAGGATATAAAGCTATTACTTTAATTGGCCAAAACGTAAATTCTTACGGCCATGATTTTAAAAAACAACCTGATTTTCCGAAGCTTTTGCAAAAAATTGAAAAGATTCAAAGTAATTTTTGGCTTTGGTTTATTACTTCACATCCAAAAGATATGTCTGACCAGTTGATTAAAACTATCGCCAAATCAAAAAAGATTTGCCGCTATATTCATTTACCAACACAAGCGGGAGACAATAAAGTACTCGCCGCAATGAATCGCGGCTATACGCGAGAAAAATATTTAAAATTAATTGCTAAAATTAAAAAGGCTCTCTCCGACGCCTCTCTTTCTACTGATATTATTGTTGGCTTTCCTGGCGAAACAAAAGCGCAGTTTCAGAAAACTGTTGACTTATTTAAAAAAGTAAAGTTTGATATGGCTTATATTGCCGAGTACTCACCTCGACCCGGCACTGCTGCTTACAATTTAAAAGATAATGTTCCATCCCAAGAAAAAAAACGCCGCCATAAAGTTCTGGATAAATTGCTTCGTCAAATAGCTTTAGAAAAAAACAAAAAATTAATTGGAAAAACTCTTGAAGCTCTTATTGAAGCGAAAAAAGGTAATTTTTACTTTGGCAAAACAAAGACTTTTAAAACTATAAAAATAACTAATAACCAACAACTAATAACCAACAACCAATTAATTGGCCAAATTATTCCAGTAAAAATAAAAAAGGCTTATGATTTTGGATTAGAAGGTAAATCAACCTCTTGAAAATATTCATTAATCTACCGATTGAAATATTTAAGTTACTGGTACTGGTGTTAACAAGAATGAAGCTGTAGCAACAGAACTGTTATACACTCTTCCACAAATACCCTGCTTCATTTTTATCCCACACCTTTTAAAATACCCCACCGCTCTTGCTTTGGGAACAAAAAATTAGAGCCTTTCGGCGGGGTCTAATGCCTCGCTGAAAGGTGTGGGATTTATTACGATTTCCAATACCCAGCACGTCTCTGCCGCAGGGTATTGGACGTGATAATCAAGTCCCGATGGATCGGGAAACTTCTCGTAAAAAAGCCGCCCGTTATAAGTCTCCTAAGGTCGCTTATAACCCCGCGGTCTCTGCCGCGGGGTCGGCTTCATTTCTTTTTACATTTTTTCAACAGCTTTTCCCACTCTAAATCTACTTTCTCTTGAATTTCTTGGAGAATTTTTTTATTGCGAGGATGGCTAGAAAATAAATGTTTAAAGCGGCCTTGTAATTTTAAAAAGTCTGTAACTGGCCGCGGATTTTTAGGCTGATAATTTAATTTATATTTACCATTTTCAACTTCATACAAAGGCCAAAAACAAGTTTCCACTGCCAACCGAGAAATTTCCACTCCCATATTTGGCGGAAATTTCCAGCCCAAAGTGCATGGCGCCAAGATATTAATAAAAGCTGGCCCACGGATTGCAAAAGCTTTTTTTGCTTTTTCATATAAATCCTGCCAGGCCGAAACTGCTGTTTGAGCAACATAAGGAATATTATGAGCAGCGACAATTTCTGTTAGATTTTTTCTAAATTGCGGCTTGCCAAAAGAAACATCATCAGGCGGTGTTATTGTAGTTGCGGCCCCATACGGTGTTGCACCGGAACGCTGATTGCCAGTATTTTGATAAGCTTCGTTGTTGTAGCAAACATAAAGAAAATTTTCCTGCCGCTCTAAGGCGCCAGATAAAGATTGAAGTCCTATGTCGTAGCTTCCACCATCTCCTCCAAAGGCAACAAACTTTAGATCGCTAATTCGCGCTAATTTCTTGCTAATTTTTGCTAATTTTCCTCTTTCTTTTAATGCTTCATAAGCGCTAACCACTCCCCCCATTGTTGCCGCGGCATTAGCAAAAACAGAGTGAATCCAAGGCACTCGCCAGGCTGTCTGAGGGTAAGGCGTAGTTGTCACTTCCATACAACTAGTAGCACAAGCAACAATAACAGGTTTATCTGTTGCCCGTAAAATATGGCGAGCAACAACAGGCACTGGCAAACAGCCGCGGCAAGAACGATGGCCAGAAGCAAGACAGCTATGACGAGAAATAAGTTTTTGAAGAAGGTTATCCATAAAAAATTATTCTAATTATTCTAATTGCTTTAATTATTCTAATCAAATCCTAATAACCAATTTTAGAAATCCCAAATCACAAATCCCAAATTACAAATAAATTCAAAATTCAAATTTTCAAATGACAAAAAATTGTTTTGGATTTTGGTCATTGGTGCTTATTTGGAATTTGGTGCTTGTAATTTGGAATTTGACTATTCAACATTTATTAAGTTAATTAGGTTAATTTTATCTGTGGTCTACTTCAATCCAACATATCTAACCTTCTCGTTTAATTTTCCTTTTAGCAAATCTTCAAATACTATTTCAATCTCTTCTGGAAAAATATCCCTGCCGCCCAAACCAAAAATATAAGATTGCAATTTTGGTCTTGCATCACATAAAGCATTTTTTATTTCTGAAAAAAGTGGAGGGAAAGCGCCATAAGATTCAGAACGGTCTAAAACGCCGATTGTTTTTATTTTCGACAATGCCTCGCATACTTCCTGATAAGGAAAAGGTCTAAATAATTTTATTTTTAAAAGCCCTACCCTTTTGCCTTGTTTTCTCAATTTATTCACAACATATTTTGTTGTCCCACAAGTAGAAGCCGTTGTTACAATCGCCGCCTTTGCATCATCTAAATAATATTTTTCAAAATGCTCATATTTTGAACCGGTAATTTTGCTTAGTTCTTTTCCAATTTCTAAATAAACTTTTTTTGCTTTTTCCATTGCCTGCGACTGCTCTACTTTAATTTCAAAATGATTTAAAGGCAAGGTAATTGATCCATAAGTGACTGGCTTTTCAATATTTAATAAAGGGCATTCTGGCTGATATTCGCCAATAAATTTTTTTACAATACTACCAGGAAATATTTTTACTGGTTCAACTGAATGGCTTGTGACAAAACCATCAAAAGCTATCATCACTGGCAATTTTACATCGGGATGCTCTGCCAAACGCACCGCTAAAAGTACCATCTCGTAAATTTCCTGATTTGTTTCACAAAAAATTTGAACCCAAGATAAATCTCGCGCTCCCATAACATCAGAGTGGTCGCCGTGAATATTAATAGGAGCAGACAATGCTCGACAAGCTATCGACATTACAATAGGCAAACGCAGTCCCGAAGCAACGCCAAGAACCTCCCACATATAAGCTAAACCTTGCGAAGCAGTGGCAGTCATTGCTCGAACACCTGCGGCAGCCGCTCCAACAACATAACTCATTGCCGAATGTTCTGATTCTACCGGCACAAACTTTGTTTTAACTTTTCCATCTGCGACATCCTTTGCAAATTTTTCAATAATCGGCGTCTGGGGAGTAATCGGGTAAGCAGCAATTACTTCTGGATCAATTTGCCGCCAAGCTTCAGCCACGCATTCAGCGCCAGTGAGAGCTTCTAATTTATAATGATTCTTCATTGTTTATTAACGGATTAACGGATTGATTTCTAATTCGTTAATTCGCTAAATTCGTTAATTGAATAATTTTTAAATTACACTTTCTTCATCACAATCGCCTTATTCGGACATTCATGGGCGCAAATTCCGCAACCCTTGCAATAAGCATAATCAATATGAGAAATTTTGCCTTCTTTAATCTTGATACAATTCTCAGGACAAAAATTTGCACACAAAAGACAATTTTTACATTTCTTTTTATCCAAAATTGGTATTTGATTACGCCAGCTGCCAGTTTTATATTCACTTGTTGAACCCGGTTTATCAATTACCGCCCCCTTTGGCCATTGCTGATTTTTAGAAATTTTTTTGTTTTCAGCCATATTTTTTCCATTACTACATTTTATCGCGGTCGCGAAAATTTGTAGTAGTCATTTTTACTCTCAAATAGACTCACAGCCCCTTCTCATTGCTTCAATATTCTTTTCTGTCATCTCTTTGCCTAGTTTTCTTTCAAATTTTTTATACACTATTTTCTCTAAATCCTTTAGTTGAATATAATTAGTGATTTTACTAAAAGCGCCCAATAAAACAATATTTGGAAAATCTTTGCCTAAAATACCTCGGGAAATACCGCTGGCATCAAGAGTATAAACTTTAGCTTTAGTTTTTAGTTTATGTTGCAAATCTTTTTGTGATAATTTTGTGTTAGCCAAAAAAATATCACTGCTGTCTAAGCCCAATTTAACCTCTTCTAAATCTAAAAGCGTTGGATCAATGATAATCATTAAATCCGGATTTAAAACTGCGCAATGAAGTAAAATTGGTTTTGTGGAAATCCGAACATAAGCTTCCATTGGAGCGCCTTCGCGATCAGCGCTATAAGAAGGAAAGGCTTGAATAAATTTCCCTTTTTCCATAGCCGCTTGGGCAACAAATTGAGCCAAAGTTTTTGCTCCCTGTCCTGCCCGGCCGTGGATCCTAATTTCGAAAATTGATTTCATATTTTTTAAGATATCGAGAAATTGAAGTAAGTTACAATATAAAAATAAAATCTAAAATCCAAATATCAAAGCCCAAATGCCAAATGAATGTCAAATACTTAAATGTCAAATAAAAAATTTGTCATTAGGATTTTGGATTTGATTTGACATTTGAAATTTGGATTTTGACATTTACTCTAAATTCACTACCGCGCTCTTTAACTCCATTCTTTTCAAAATAATCTTACTTTCTTGCCTAGTCGCGAATCTTGGCTGACTGTAGTCCTCAATCTTTGTCGGGACAAATTCCATACTTTTTAATTTCATGCCTTGAAACTTGCATTTTGCAATGACGCCCTCGCGCGTTTCTTCTGACCACATTTGATCAAAAACCAAATTTCCCAAACTGTAAATAATAAAGCTATCTTTATATTTTTCTGTTGTCTGGACCCAATGCGGATGATGGCCTAAGACTAAATTTGCTCCGCTGTCGATCGCCGCATGGGCAAATTCAACTTGCTGTGGATTGGGTGTTACTTGATACTCTGTTCCCGCGTGCATGGAAACAATGACAACATCTGCTTCTTTTTTTAATTTTTCTACATCCTCTTTCATTCTATCGATTTCCATAAAAGCTAAATCGTAAATTTCCGGATCTTCATTTTTTGAAAATTTGATACCGTCAGAATAAGTATAGGCCAAAAAGCCAAATTTTATATTCTTACTTTCTAAAATTACTCCCTTATGAGCTTTTTCATAATTTTTTCCCGCTCCAGTATATTTTATATTATTTTCTGTCAGATGTGAAAAAGTAAAAGCTAAACCTTCCCTGCCTTGATTCTTCATGTGATTATTAGCCAAGGAAACAACATCCACACCAGCTAAAATCAAACCTTCAATAAAATCTGGCTCAGCCTTAAATGACATTCCTTCCGTTACTAACTCGCCTTTATCTAAAAATGGGGCTTCAAAATTGACAAAAGTAATATCACCTGATTGCATCAGCGGAGCAATCTTGCGAAAGGGCATAGCTGAATCCCCTGATCTTCTAATCTTTACTCCTACCCAGCGAGAAGGGATAACATCGCCGCCAGCAACTAATAAATTCTTAACTTCTTCTTTATACTTTTCTTCGTCTTTTAAAGCCTCTAGGGCAGCGCTTTTGATTTCTTCTTTTTTAAAATCATTTTGCCCAACAAGACTTTTAAATCCAAAAAAACTCAAAATAATCAGCAAAAAACCAACAGTAATTAAAATTAAACCTTTTTTCATTATATTTTTAAACCCTTTTTAAATCTATGAAGCTGCCACAAAAAATCCATTAGCGCGACAACGCCAAAAACAATGCTAACAGCGGCGAACCAAAATTTGTAAGGCAGATTAAACAAATAAAAAATCCCTGTGCCATAGACAAAAAATATTGCTACTTCTGAAATTTCTAATTTTCTGGCAAACCATCTTTTTTGGGCAAAGTAGATTACCAGCAAATTTAAAAATCCAATAAAAAAAATAACCAAATAAATCGTAAAAATCAAAAAATGCAAATCGAGGCGGAAAGTAACAAATAAAATCGTGCTAAAAACAAGCAAGGTGTCGGCAATAGGCTCTAAAATTACGCCCAGCCGTGAACTCTGATTCAACCTTCTTGCTAAAACTCCGTCAAAAGCATCACTTGCCACTCCAAAAACAAAAAGCCACTTTATCAAATCCGGCAAAAGACGAGTAAAAAACAAAATAAAAATAATTGCGGCAATAAAAATCCGAAAAACTGTAAGTAAATTTGGAATTTTTAGAAAGTCTTTTGTTTGAATTTTATAATTTTGCGTAAAATCGCTTTTCTTCATCACTGTCTAATGTTTAATGTTCAATGATTAATGTTTAATATTCAGTTTCGCTTTCACCATCTCGCCGACTAACTTCCCATCTGCTTTTCCCTTAACCTGCTTCATCACGGCGCCCATTACTTTGCCAAAATCCAAAGGCGAACTTGCGCCAAGGTTAGAAATCGCCTCATTAATAATTTTTTCCAACTCTTCTTGACTTATTTGTTTTGGTAAATAATTTTGCAAAATTTGAAGCTCGCCTTCTTCTTTTTTAGCTAAATCCTCGCGGCTCCCAGCGCGATAGGACTCAATAGAATCTTTATGACGCCGAACGGCGCGGGAAACAACAGCTTGAATTTCCGCATCTTCTAATTTTCCTTTTTTCTTTTTAGCGATTTCCTCGTTTTTAATATCCGAAATAAGCATTCTCAAAGTAGAAATTTTTTCTGCATTTTTTTCTTTTAATGCTGTTTTTAAATCGTCTTGGATTTTTTTAAATAAATTAGACATAACAAAAACTCAGAACTCAAAACGCAAAGTGCAAAACCAAAATGTAAAATTTAAAACTTTTAAGTAATAATTTTTAAGTTTTTAATTTTGGTTTTTCGCTTTTAGTTTTGCACTTTGAGCTTAATTCACTTCAACACCGTAAACCCATTTTTTAATGTCGCTTTCTGACCATCAACATTTTTTACCATTACATCATAAGACCCTGGCGAAAGTTTTCTAAAATCAAATTTTATTGTTATTTCTTTTGAAGAATTAACATAAGTTTTTACTGCTTCTATTCCTCCGATATACCCTTTTGCGCCGTAACGAAAATGATCTCCTTTAATGTAGAGCATAATATAATCATAGCTTCCTGTTTTATATTTATTATCCGGGCCAACAAGATAAACTTTTGGCGCCGGATTTGTGTATGGCGCTTTTCCTTTAATTGAAATTAAACGAATCACATCATTCCAAGTATCAGCAACAAAAAGTCTGCCGCGCTTTGTGTCTGGCAAAAGACCTTTTGGATTATCAAATTTTGCTGTCTTGTTTTTGCCATTTCGATAGCCGCGAAAGCCCGAACCAGCAACAAGTTTGACTTCTAAAGTCTTTGGATTTAAAACTCTTACTCTTTCTCCGCCGACTTCCGTAATATAAAGCTGACCATTTTCTCCCATTTTTATATATTCTGGATAAGAAAAGCACGCGGTTTTGCCAATTCCTTCTAAATAACCTGCTTTGCCGCAACCAGCAACTGTTGTCACGCTTTTTGTTTTAAGATTAAGTTTGCGGATTGCATGATTATCTCGGTCAGCAATGTATAAATTTTTCTTTTCTTTATCTAAAGTAATTCCAAAGGGACTATAAAATGCCGCCGCCTTGCGTTTGCCATCTTTAAAACCAACTTCTCCTGATCCAGCAAGCAACCAGGTTTTTCCATTGGAAATTCTCACTTTTCTAATTCTTTGATTGGCAGTGTCAGAAACATACAAAAATTTATTCTTTTTTGAAATTGCAATGCCTGATGGTAAATTAAATCTTGCCCTATTTCTCTTTCCTTCTTTATATCCATTCACCGGTCCTGTAACAGTATGACTGCCTGAACCAGAAACAAGCGAAGTAGTTAATGTTTTTAAATTTATTTTTCGGATTCGGTTATTCCAATGATCAGTGATGTAAATATTTTTCCCCTTTGAATCTAAAGCTAAAGAAGAAATAAAACTGAAATATGCTTCATTGCGATCACCTTCGACATACATATCAACACTATTGCCAATTAACCACGAAACTTTACCTTTTTTATAATTTATTTTCCTTATTTTATTATTTTCTGCCAGATAAATAAATTTTTTCGAAGGGCTGAAAACCATATCATACGGACGGCCCAACATTGCTTTCTTTTTTGAACCATCAGTATTGCCAAATCTTTCTTTGCCAACAACAAGCTCGGCAGTTCCTAATTCTTTTGTGCCTCGAATACGATAATAACGATGAATTGTCCCAATGCCTGAATTTGCAACATAAATATAATCACCGTATAAGGAGATGCCTTTAGGAAAATTGATTGTTGCCATTACTTTATCAATTGAAACTAAAGAAGTTTCATTGTTTGATAAATTAATTGCCCGCACCATATCAGTAAAACCATCTCCGTCTGTTACAAATAAAGTATTTTGTTTAGAGTCCAAAACTACGCCGACAATATTTCTAAATTTTGCTCCACTTCCTATGCCTTCTTTATAGCCTGCGCTGCCAGAACCAGCAACTAAAGAAACTTCGCCTGATGCAATATTTATTTTTATAACTCGATATCTTCCTGCTTCAACTACATAAAGATTTTGACCAGTTAAGTCAACGGCTAATTTTCTTGGAGAAAGAATTCCTGAAGATAAAATTTCTTCTTGTCCTCCACTTGTAGAAATCTTTTTAATCATATTATGACCAGTGTCTGAAAAATAAAGAGTGTTGCCAAAAACTGCTAATCCTTGTGGATCTTTTAATCCTTCAATAAGTGTTGTTACTTTGCCTCCAGAAATCTTTTTTATTTTTTGATTATCAGTGTCCGCAACAAAAACCTCGCTCTTAGAACTTGCGGCAATCCCTTTTGGTTGAGCAAAATCGGCTAATTTTGCCTTACCTGCCCCATCTCCATAAGAACCAGTGCCTGCTAAAGTAGAAATTTTTCCATTTTCTACCTTACGAATTACATTATTCATCGTATCGGCAATATACATTCTTCCCTGTGAATCAAAAGTTACGTCTTCCGGAAAATCCAAATATGCTTGTTTTGGATCTCCTCCATCGCCAGCATAAGGCCGGGACAGCCAAGTTGTGGTGTCGCCGTAAGCGGCGAAAGTAGTGCTAAAAAGCATTAACCCAAAAACAACCGCAACTAGCACTAAAAATGTTTGTTTTGATTTCATGATCTTAATTTTCAATTTTTAATTTCTAATTTCTAATGAATTTTTAATGACTTAATTTTAAATATTGTTTAAAAATTAATTCATTAAAAAATTGATTGAAAATTGAAAATTTGAAATTTAAAATTTTACTTTTTCTCCTCCAGCTTCACTTTCACTGTTTTTTCTTGTCCTTTGTGCCAAATTTTCAAAGTTACTTCGTCTTCAACTTTTTGTTTTGAAATCAATTTTGCTAAGGTATTTTTTTCATCGATTTTTTGGCCGTTAAGTTCTAAAATCAAGTCATTTTCAACAATCCCCGCTTTATCTGCTGGCGAACCAGGAACTACTGCTAATTCATCTTTATTTTCTCCGCGCAGAACTAGGACGCCATATTCATAAGGCAAATTATTTTTCTTGGCAATTTCGGAATTAACAAGCTGATAACGCACGCCTAAAAACGGTCTTGAAATTTTTCCAGTTCGCTCGACACTTTCAATATCTGCCTTTGCCGAATTTATCGGAGTAGCAAAGCCCAAAAGCTGGCCTCCGGCATCAACTGCCGTATTTAAACCAATTACTTGACCGGCTAAATTCAAAAGCGGGCCTCCGGAATTTCCCGGATTAATTGCCGCATCAGTCTGAATCACATTTTCTAAAGTTTGATAACCAACATACGAACCGCCGGCAGTAATATTGCGGCCCAAGCCAGAAATTACGCCTTTTGTCACTGTATTTGGATATTCACCCAAAGCATAACCAATAGCAATGACTGTCTGGCCAATCTGCAGCGAATCAGAATTACCAAGTTCCGTCGTCGGCAGATCTTTCGCCTCAATTTTTACCAAAGCAACATCGCTTATTGAATCACTGGCTAAAACTTTTGCCGGATATTTTTTGCCGTCATTTAAAATCACTGTGTATTCTACGTTATCAAATGAGACAACATGGGAATTTGTTAAAATTAAGCCGTCATTGCGGATAATAAATCCTGAACCGCCAGAAATTTTTTGTTGGCCACCTTCTTGATTTTGATCATTCTGACTTTGATCTCCCTGCTCGCCAAAAAATTCTTTGAAAAAATCATCGCCAAATGGCGATTCATAAGGCATCTGATACTGTTCGTATAATTTTTTTAAATCCTGGGTTACAACAATTGAAACTACTGCCGGTTGAACTTTTTTAACCACATCAATTGTTGCTGACTCTTCTTCAACTTTTAGCGCTTGTTTTGGTGACTCATACGGCATTTCTTTTTTAATGTATTTTTGGTAAAGCGCCTGACCAAGACCTGATGTTGTAAAACCGACAAGGCCGGAAATAATAAAGCTAACAATAACCGTAATAATAATTACTGCCGCATAACTTGGTTTTTTTTGTTGTTGGAGTGGAATGTTTGGTTGAATGATCATAAATTTTGAAAATTTAAACTAATTACTAAATCATTTCTTCCCAACTGCAAAATATGTTGTTGGGGAAAAAAACTTATTAAAGAAAATTGTAAAAGTGTTTTTCTTTTTGTTGTGCCTAGCGGATAATTTCTGCCATTTTTTTATTTTTTGGTTATAGTATTTTAAAACAAGAAAGTTTTCTTTTAATTTTTTAAGTTCTTTGTCGGAATATTCAAATATTAATTTAAGATTAAATTTATCTTTTTTTGTCTTTGGTTTATATTTATTAAAATTTGTTTTAATAATCCAGTATTTCTTTAAGATAAGTTTTTTGGCCTTTTTATATTTTAGCGGATATTTTAATTTTCTTTGGATTTTAAGGTAATATTTTTTCTTTTGGAGTTTTTTAGGAAATTTTGAAAAGAGGAAATTAAAATCATTAGCATAGTAAGTTTTGTTTTTCTTGGTAATTTTCTCTTCTGTTGATTTGGCTTTTTGAAAAACAAACCTTGCTTTTTTTATTTTGTATTTTGAAGTTTTAATTTGTTCCCGATTGCCGGAAATATCTGCCGCAAAATACTTTATCGTTATGTCGCGGGTAATTTTAAATGGCTTTGTATAGATCTTTGAAGAAGTAGTAGGGGTTAAACCATCGATAGTGTAATAAATTTTGTCTATTCCCAAAAGAGCATCTGTGGAAGATAAAGTAATTTTTTTAATTGATTTGTATGTTCCGCCAGAAGGAGCGGCAGTGGTAGTTGGAGCAGTAGTGTCTAAAATAATCGTATCAGAAACAGTATCAGTTTCCGCGCGCCACTGATCTCTAAATTTAACATAAACAGTTTTTGTTCCATCGCCAGAAGACAAAGTAAAGGATTTTGAAATGGCGTAAGTTTCCCAAGAAGCTCCAGAAAAATCTGAATTTTCTGAAATTAACATTTGAGCAGCATCGCCGGAAGCAGAGAGAATTAAAGTAATATTTTGGGAATTAGTGTAAGAAGCGTCAGAATTTATAGAAACAGAAGGAGAAGAAGGACCAGAAGTCTGGGCATATTTCAAATCTCCATTGATAAAATCATAATAAACAATATGAATTCTGTTATAAGAATCAAGGGCCAAAGAAGTATAACCACCAACCCTTCCATCGCTATCTAAAATCGCGGCCTGCCAAGAATCTGAAGAATTTGTGGTGTATTTTAGATTGCCATTTGTCCAATCGTAATAACTGATAAGAACTTTATTATCCGAATTAACGGCTACAGAATTATAATAACCATCATCTTCAGTATTATCAATTGTTTCTTTCTGCCAAGATCCAGAAGCATCAGTGGCATATTTAAGAGCAGTATTAGACCAATCGTAATAGACAATATGGGCCCTATTATTTGAATCAAAACGAAGAAAACTTTCATCGCCGACATCTCCGCTATTATCTATTGTCGCAATTGTCCATGTAGAATCAGAAAGATTGCTCGCATACCGAAGATTAGAAGTTTGATAATAACTAATGTGAGGTTTATTATCAGAATCCAGAGCTAAAGAAATTCGACCGTTTATATTAGCACTCTCATCAATCAAAGAAAGCGAAAAGGAACCGGAAATATTATTTGCATATTTTAAAATATGCTTTGAGCCGTCATAATTTTTATAAGCGATATGAAGTTTATCATTAGAATCAATTGCCAAGGAAGACTCCGGACCCTGCAGCTCAGGATCTATCGTCTCAATCGTCCAAGAAGAGCTATTTAAATTTTTTCTTGCTAATTTAATTTTGCTGTTTGTCCGATCGTAATAACTGATATAAATATTATTATCGCTATCCAAAACCAAAGAAGGATATTCTCCCACATAATTTTCGCTCGCCACGGTTTCAATCTGCCAAGCCCCTGAAATATTGGTCGTGTATTTAAGATCCTTATTAGTAGAATCATGATAAGCAATATGAATATTATTATTTGAATCTATCGCTAAAGAAGTTGTGCCGCCGACATCGCCGTTTTCATCCAATGTCGAAAATGTCCAGCCAGCCGCCTCTGTTGCGTTTGCAGCTAAAAGTAAAATAAAAATTGCTGAAAATATCAAAAGAAAAAATATTTTAATAAAATTTATTTTCTTCGTTTTGTAAAAATATCTTTTTATCATAATTTAATTTTTATCAGCAGCTTCATACGCCCACGCTCCTTCAAGCAGCTTTTTTTCATTATAATAATCTCCAATAATTTGTAAACCAACGGGTAATTTGCCAATAAAGCCGCAAGGCAAAGACAGGGCAGGCAAACCAGCAATATTTACTGGCACAGTTAAAATATCGCTCATATACATTGCTAGCGGATCCTGAATTTTCTCGCCTAATTTAAAAGCAACGGTTGGGGTGGTAGGCGTAACTAATAAATCAAACTTCTCAAAAGCTTTCTTAAAATCTTCAATAACTTTTGTTCTTACTTTTTGGGCTTTTTTATAATAAGCATCATAATAGCCGGCGGACAAAGCATAAGTACCAAGCATAATTCTTCGTTTTACTTCTGGGCCAAAGCCCGATGCTCTGCTTTCTAAATACGTATCCAAAAGATTTTTTGGTGCATTGACAGAATAACCATAACGAATTCCATCGTATCGCGCTAAATTCGCGCAAGCCTCTGAAGGCAAAATAATATAGTAACAAGCTAAGGCATACTTTGTATGAGGCAAACTTACTTCATCAACTTTTGCTCCTAAGTCTTCCATTTTTTTTATTGCTGCCTTAACTTTTTCTTTGATTTTTTTATCAACTCCCTGCTCAAAATATTCTTTTGGCACGCCAATCTTTAAATCTTTTAAGCCTGGAGAAAAAAGCGGACCAAAATTTTCCATACTTTCTGTTAATGAAGTAGAATCTTTTTCGTCAAAACCGCCAATAGCGGCAAAAACCATTGCTGCATCTTCCACTGATGAAGTCAATGGCCCAATTTGGTCTAAAGAAGAAGCTAAAGCGACAAGTCCATATCTTGAAACCCGGCCATAGGTTGGTTTGAAGCCAACCACCCCGCAAAAAGCAGCTGGCTGACGAATTGAGCCGCCAGTGTCTGAACCTAAGGAAAAAACGCACTGCCCGCTCGCCACTGCCGCGGCTGAGCCGCCTGACGAACCGCCAGGTACTCGTTCTGAATCATGTGGATTTCTTGTCTTTTTAAAAGCAGAGGTTTCGCATGAAGATCCCATAGCAAACTCATCCATATTTGTCTTGCCTAAGCACACCGCGCCAGCGTTATTTAATTTCTCGATAACTACAGCATCATATGGCGCGAGATAATTTTCCAAAATTTTTGAACCGCAAGTCGAGCGCTCCCCCTCAATCAAAATATTATCCTTGCACGCATAAGGAATTCCTTCTAAAAAATTGATTTTTTTGCCAGCCTGAATTTTTTTATCAACTTCTTCTGCTTGTGCGAGTGCTTTTTTCTCAAAAACAGATAAATATGCGCCGATTTTATCATCAGTTTTTTTAATTTTACCCAAATATTGGCCAACTAATTCTTTGGCAGAAATTTCTTTATTAACTAATTTTTGATGCAAGTCGCGAAGCATAATATTAATTTTCAATTTTAAATTTTCAATTTTCAATAAATTTTCAATGATTAAATTTTTAATTATTTAAACATTTATAAATTTAAAATTCATTTAAAATTTCATTCGAGGACTGCCTTTACTTTCCAAAAATTTCCTTCTCTTTTTGGCGCCTGAGATAATATTTTTTCACTTCCTTTAAACTTTTTAACTTTATCTTGCCGGCCAGAATTGACGACACCAATAATATGGTGGGTTGGCGCTATATCTTGAGTATTCACCTCCTTTAGCTCTCCAACATAATCTAAAATTTTAACCAACTGCTTGGTGTAAAGTTCTTTTTCTTCTTCAGAAATTTTTATTCTTGCTAATTTGGCGATATGTTCAACTTCAGATTTGGTAATCATAAACAAAGTTGTTATCTTGCTATCTTGTTAGCTTGCTTATAAAATAATAAAACAAGATAGCAATCAGCAAGATAGCAATTTATTTTATCTTACCACAAAATAAAAATTTTAGATAATCCTTTTCACCCGCAAAGACTTTTGCAAAAATTTTCCGAATTTTTCTTTTATTTTTTTATCAGAAACTTTAAAAGATTCAATTTCCTTGCCCAAGGAAATTCCTTTTTCGGTTTTACATTTTCTAATGGCGTCTGCCGCGGCTAAAACCTTACTAAATTCCACTTTTTCTTTCTCTGGCCAAAAAAAACCTTTGTCAACTTTTGGCCAAAGTGTTAAGTGAATACTTTTAACTTTTTCTATTTTTTTAAAATACAATTGATAAATTTCTTCAGTGATAAACGGCAAAATTGGGGCGTATAATTTTAAAATAGTCAATAAAACTAAATATAAAGTATTTTTTGCTGAATCTAAATTTTGGGATGCCTGAAAGCCGGGGGATTCTTCAGCCCCGATAAATCGGGGCTTCAGAATGACGGCTCTTGAAGAATCCGTATACAGCCGGTATTTTACAAACTCCAAATAACGGTCGCAAAAATCATGCCAAAAAAAATCTTCAATTATTCTTCTGGCTTTGGAATATTCGTAATTTTCAAAAAATTTCGTCGCTGCACCAATCGTTTTTTGCAATCCGTCTAAAATCCAGCGATCGCAAAAATCTTTTGGCGTAAAATTTTTAGCCGGGGTGAAATTTCGCAAGTGTAAAAAACAAAAACGGCTGGCATTCCAAATTTTTACCACTAGCCGCTTGCCTTTTTTTATTTCTTCTGGGCTAAAACGCATATTTTCTCCGAGCGTTGCGCCGGTTGCCCAATACCGAATGGCATCAGCGCCGCATTCAGACAATATTTTCTGCGGCTCAATGTAATTTTTTAATCTTTTAGAAATTTTTCTTCCTTTCTCATCCAAACCATGGCCAGAAATCATCACATCAAAAAAAGGCAAAGAATTATGATGATAAAGGGATTTAACAACGGTATAAAAAAGCCAAGTGCGAATAATTTCAAAGGCTTGCGGCCGCAAAGTTGCAGGGTATAATTTTTTTTGCATTTTATCATTTTTAACTAGCCGTGCGCCGATGAGAGGAGTCATTGAAGAAGTCATCCAAGTATCCATAGCATCTTTTTCGCCAACAAATTCTTTACTGCCGCACTTCGGACATTTTTTAATTTTTGGCTCTTCCTCGCGCGGATCAACTGGCAAATCTTCTTCTTCTTTTGGCAAAATCGCTTTTTGACATTTTTTGCAATACCAAACCGGGAAAGGAACGCCGTAATATCTTTGCCGAGAAATGCACCAATCCCACGCCAAAGTCTTGACCCAGTCATTATATCTGCTTCTCATATGATCAGGAAACCAGCGCAACTTTCTGCCCCGCGCTAAAAACTTTTCTTTATTTTCCAAAAGAGAAATAAACCACTGGCGAGTTAAAACAAACTCTGCTGGCGTCCCGCATCTTTCATGAATATTTAATGTATGGGTAATTTTTTCTTGTTTTTTTAGCTTTCCAATTTTTTTAAAATCGCTAAGAATATTTTCACGAGCTTTTTGGATATTCTGGCCTTGATATTTTTTGGCTAAAGAAGAAAGTGTTCCTTTTGAGGTAATTGCTGGGCGATGCAATAAATCATATTTTTTCCATTTTTTAATATCTTCAATATCGCCCCAGGTGCATACCATCATCAAACCTGTGCCAAAATCTTTATCCACTGAAAGATCAGATAATATAGGCACCTCATAATTAAAAATTGGGACAATAGCTTTTTTATTTTTTAAATGTTGATATCGCGAGTCTTTTGGATGAAAAAACAAAGCAACACAAGCGGCTAGAAGTTCTGGCCTTGTTGTGGCAACAAAATATGGTTTTCCTTCTATCTGAAATTCTATTTCTGAAATTAAACCTTCTTCTTCTTTATCTTCTAAATCTGCTTGAGCAAGCGCTGTTTGACATTTAGGACACCAATGAATTGGTTCTTCTCGTCGCACTAACTTTCCTTTTTTATATAAATCTAAAAATGACCACTGAGAAATTTTCTGACAATGAGGATTAATAGTGCTATAAGTTTTTGACCAATCACAGGAAATACCAAGCGATGTCCATAATTTTTTATAATTTTGCGCGCCAAGCTTTGTCTCTAAAAGACACTTTTTAATAAATTCGGCACGTTCGATTTTTGACTTATCAAGGTTATATTTCTTTTCAACATATCTTTCTGTTGGCAAACCATTATCATCAAAACCCATCGGATAAAAAACCGAAAACCCCTGCATTCTTTTAAATCTAACAACAAACTCTGCCTGAGAATAACTCATAATATGACCTAAATGCAAATGCTCAGCAGAAACATAGGGCGGCGGCGTATCCACGGAATAAATCGGTTTTTTACTTTTTTCATCAAATTTATAAATCTGCTCGCGCTCCCAGAACTTCTGCCAAAAAGCCTCGCGGCTTTTGTGATCGTAAGTCTTAGGAAAATTATTTTCTGCCATGTATTTTAAAACTACTTAATATTATAAAAACAAAACTTGAAATTAACATTTTCTTATTGAGATTTTCAAATGTATTTCAATTATAAGCAAAGCTTGAAATTGAACTTTCTTTAATTACCTTGAGTTACGAAATTCATCGTTGTCATTCCGAGTCCCGATCTACCCCGATAACATCGGGGTTTATCGGGACGAGGAATCTCTGGCGAATGCCAGATCTCAAACAAATTC
>JBFLZX010000007.1:0-45091 GCA_040756075.1 Patescibacteria group bacterium
TTCTTCTTGTTTCATAGGATTGAGATTATACTAATTTATCAAAATGATTACAAAATTGTAATCGAATTATTATATTCTCAACCCTACGAAATTTCAAGGGATGGTAACTTTTATATCAAAGTTAGCGATTAAGACTTAATGGTTAAATCGCCAAAGCCCTCACCATCTATTTGACTCCAGGTTCTTGCCGAAGCAAAATTTGCTAAAGACAAAATTGAGGCAATAGAAATTGCCAGACAAAGAGTTTTAAGTAAGGTTTTCATTTGTTTTAGTTAATTATTAAAACCTATGAACTCATAGTGAATTATTTCGCTTTTTCCTAAACCAAGCTTAAAAATAGACAAAACTTAAAACTAAAGTCATTCTGAGCGAAGCGAAGAAACCCTCGCGAATGCGAGATTCACACATTCGTGTGAGATTCTTCGGCCGCGCTGAGCGCGGCCTCAGAATGACAAAAAATAAAATTAACTTGTTACTGTTCCGTGTTAATTCTATTATAGATAACTTATTTGAGCTGTTCAAAACTACTGTGGATAAGTAAAAGCCGCCCTGATATAACATCGGAGCGGCCTTAAAAGCTCAAGCTATGAGATAATTTTTTCAATTTTCACTCTTGTGTATTTTTGCCGATGACCAGTTTTTCTTCTGTATCGTTTTTTAGGTTTATATTTAATGATATAAATCTTTTCGCCTTTAATTTCCGGCGCTATCACTTTTGCTTTTACTTTTGCACTGGAAACAAACGGCGTACCAATTCTAATATTATTTTTATCATCGGAAATCAAAAGCACCTCGGAAAATGTTACTTCTTTTTCTTTTAAACCTAATAATTCAACATCTAAAACGTCACCTTCTTTTACTTTGTATTGTTTTCCGCCTGTTTTGATGATTGCAAACATAATTCGTATAATTTATAACTTGTAACGTGTAACTCAAGTTTAATTACTTGCGTTATATATTATAGATTATAGGTTACAAGATTCCAAATTTTCGTCAAGCCTTTTGCCTAAATTTATACACATAAACAACGGCTATACCAAGCAATATCATAATCCCTCCCAAAACAACTAATGAATAAACTTTTTCTTTCCCTTGTAAAAATAAAGCAGTTATGCCAAACCCAGCAGACAATAGCCATAAAAATATCACCGCAAAACGATGGGAAAATCCAATATCAAGCAAACGAAAATGCAAATGTTTTTTATCGCCAAAAAATGGCGAAGTTCTAGAAAATAGCCGTCTTAAAATAACCCACAGGGCATCCAGAATAGGAACCCCCATACAAAGCAAAGCGGTGGCAATTTTCCCGCCGGAAATTATTGCCAGCACACCAAGTAAAAATCCCAATAAAGTGCTGCCGCCTTCGCCTAAAAATATTTTGGCCGGATGAAAATTCCAACACAAAAACGCCGCGGCGGCGCCAGCAACAATAATCGCCACCATTGCTGTCTCTGGTTGTATTACTTTAGGACTTATGCTTAAAAAAAATAAAACAAAAGCGGTAACCACCGAAATTCCCGAAACTAATCCATCAAGCCCATCTAAAAATTTTGTTGTATAAATCATTCCCAAAAGCCAAACTAAAGTAAAAAGATCGGCAAACAAAATAAAATTATAAGGCAAGCCGCCCCATTCAAAGATTTTAATTTTAATCTGGTCAAGTTGGATTGCCTCACCTAAAGGATTAGTAATATAATTGATGCCAATGCCAGAACTAATGACAATAACAGCTGCGGCCAATGGCCAAATAAATTGCTGGCGCGGTTTTAAATTATATTTATCATCTAAAATTCCGCCGATGACCAAAATTGTTCCGCCCAACAAAAGACCAATAATATGCTTTGGCAGCATATAGCCGCCGAACATTTTGTCAGTAAACAAAGAAAAATATCCTAAAGTCAGCAAAATTCCTATGAAAATGCTCATACCTCCTAAAAGAGGAATAGTCCTTTTATGAATTTTACGAGTTAAAAAAGGACGATCGACGATTTGATATCGCAACGCCAGCTTACGAACTAAATAAGTAAATAAAAAAGTTAAAATAAAAGCGAGAGTGAAAGCGAGAATATACATGAACCAAATTTCAAAATCCAAAATCCAAATGACAAATGAAATTTAAAATCCGAATGACAAAAATTGGATATTTGGTCATTTGGCATTCATTTGACATTTAAGCTTTGACATTTTGATTTAATCTTTTTATTCCAAATTCACCACCTTAAATTTTATCTTTTTCCCTAAAATCCTTTGAGAAAACTCCTCATAGCGATAAGGCTTATCGCTGATAAAAAATTTATATTTCTGACTGTCGCGCTCGATTTGCTTTTCTATTTTTGGATTTTTCTTCAAAAATTCTAAAACTTCACCTGCTACCTCTTGGGCTGGGTCAATAATTTTAACCCTTTTATTTAAAACCTCAAAAAATACTTTATAAAGCAATGGATAGTGGGTACAAGCTAAAACTAAAGTATCAATGAATTGTGATTTCATTTCTCGTAAATAATAACGAACTATTCTTTTTGTTTCAGGACGCGCCTTGAAGCCTTCTTCAATTAAAGGAACAAGTAAGGGACAAGCTTGGGAAAATACTTTTATTTCTGGATCTAAACTTTTTAAAAATTTTTCATGGACTCCGCTTTTTATTGTTGCCGCTGTGCCAATAATACCAATCTTTTTATGTTTGCTTTCTTTTACCGCCTTAGTTAAGCCGCCTTTTATTACATCAAAAATGGGTATTTGGGGAAATTTTTTCCGTAAACCAAGGGCCGCGACCGAAGAAGCGCTGTGGCAGGCAATAACAATAATTTTTGCCCTTTGTTTAATTAAAAATTCAGTATTTTTTATTGAGTAATTGGTTATCGCCTTTCTGCTCTTTGTTCCGTATGGCAAATTTGCCGTATCACCAAAATACATAATTCTATATTGCGGCAAGTATTTCAAAAATTGTTTAACAACTGTCAGGCCACCAAGACCAGAGTCAAAGATGCCGATCATAAATTAGTGTAACGTATAACATGTAACTTGTAACTCAAGTAAATAAATAACTTGCGTTATACGTTATAAGTTGCAAGTTATATGCTAACTCTCTTGATCAAAGGATTAATTCTCGTTACAACTTCGTAATTTATTGTCCCGATTTTCTGGGCTATTTCATCAGCGCTAATTTCTTCATTGCCCTGCTTTCCCAGTAAAACCGCCTCGTCTTCTATTTTTACATCTGAGACATCTGTTACATCAACAATAATCATATTCATACAAACTCTGCCTAAAACTTTACATCGTTTACCGCCAACTAAAACATTTCCAATTGAAGACAATCCGCGATCATAGCCATCCCAATAACCAACTGGCAAAATCGCTAGTTTTGAATCGCGGGATAATTTTTCTGTTAAACCGTAACTTATGGGCGTTCCTGTTTCTAATTCTTTAATTTGAGCAATTTTGGTTTTCCAAATTAGCGCTGGCTGTAAATTAATTCTACGCAATGAATTTGCCGAAACCCGCGTCTCCCGCGATGACCAAAGACCATACATTGAAATTCCAACCCGTACCATATCAAAATGAGTCTGGGGAAACAAAATTGTTGCTGCACTGCAAGCGGTATGTTTTATAGGAATGCTAATGCCATTTTTTTCCAAAAGTGCAACAATTCTTTTAAATCTTTCTAATTGCATCATTGCGTAAGAATGATCTGTTGTATCCTCAATATTGGCAAAATGCGTTGACAATCCCTCAATATTAATTTGCGGATATTTTTTAATTAATCTAACAAAATCTAAAATATCTTTTTCTAATACTCCCTGCCGCGATGTGCCAGTCTCCACCTTGATATGGACATTGATGATTTCAGATTTCAGATTTTTGATTTTAGATTTATTTTGAATTTTAAAATTTTGAATTTGGGATTTATTTGGAATTTGGAATTTGGAATTTGGAATTTCCACCAATGCTAATATTGTTTCCTTATTATAAACCGTCAGCCTAAATTGATTTGTAACTGCTTCAAAAAGCCGCGCCAAGGGCACGTATCCCAAAATCAAAATCGGAAGTTTCGCAACTCCCGCTTTTTTCAAAATTAAAGCCTCATCAATCGAATCGACTCCCAGCCAATCTGCGCCATTTTCTTGACAAATTTTTGCAACCTCAGATAATCCATGACCATAAGCATTGGATTTAACCACCGCGCAAAATTTAACTTTCGGACTAATAATTTTTTTAAATTGCGCTATATTTTTGATTAATGACGATTTATTAATTTCAATCCAAGTTTTATCTAGAAATTTATTATTCATTATTTTTTCTTAATTTCGGTAAGTTCAGAATACTTTTGCAAAATTTTTGGCACTTTTATTGAGCCGTCTTTTCGCTGATAATTTTCAAAGATTGCAATCAGAGTGCGACCAATTGCAAAGGCAGTCGCATCATTCATATGAACAAATTCTAATTTTCCATCGCGCCGGCGCAGACGCGTATTAAGTCTTCGCGCCTGATAATCAGTCATTAAATCTGCGGTATGAGTCTCGCGATAACAATTTTGCGACGGCATCCAGCATTCAATATCAATCTGCCGCGCATCCGGACCACTCATATCGCCAGTACACATTATCACTACTTGATATGGAATTTTTAAAGATTGCACCAGATATTCTTGAACAGCGACAAAAAAATCCTGTTCTTTTCGCGAATTTTCCGGCGCTGTAAATGACAACATTTCAATTTTATCAAATTGATGCATTCGCAAAATTCCATGAACATCTTTGCCATACGAACCTGCTTCGCGCCGAAAATTTGTTGTAAATCCAGCATATCGAATTGGCAAATCTTCTTCTGCTAAAATTTCATTCATATGCATTGGTCCCAAAGTATGTTCTGCACTTCCAACTAAATATAAATTGTCTTTTTGCAAATAATACCGTTCGTCTTTATCACTTTCTGAAAGCCGCGCCATTTTACGGAAAATATCTGGCCTTATCATTGCCGGCGGAAAAACTGGCGTAAAAATTTTATCATTATAGCCATTTTCTACTGAATTGGCGATTTTTTTAATAATTTTTTTGTTCATCAAAATATCAAAAGTATAATGAATCAATGCGATTTCAAGAAGAGCTGCGGCATTTTTCAAATAGGCAAATCTTGATCCAGTAATTTTTGCCGCTTTTTTGGTATCAATAATATCTAAATTTTCTCCTAACTTCATATGATCTTTTGGTTTAAAATCGAATGAAGTTAGTCTGCCCCATCTTCTGATAATTTTATTATCCCTGGCGTCACGGCCAATCGGCACATCCTCTAAAACTAAATTCGGAATTTCTTGTGCCAGATATATAAATTCTTGCTCAACTACTCTTAAATCTTCCTGTAATTTACCTGCCTCGGTGCTGATTTTTTTCATTCTTGCAATGATTGTTTGCTTTTGCGCTGGGTCCTTTATTGCCACAATTTCTTTATTTGTTTTATTTTTTTGCGCCAGTAAACTTTCTAAATTTTGCAAAACGCTCCGTCTTTTTTTATCCAAATCTAAAACTTGATCGACAATTGATGGATCAACTTTTTTATTTCTGCAAGTTTCTTTTACAATTTTTGGATTCTTGCGGATAAAATTTATATCCAACATAATAAAATCTTAAAAATCAAATTTGTCTAATTTTATTGCCATGGCAAATAAATTAGACTCTTCTTTTAGTTAATTTTTAATCAAATCTAAAATCTACATCTTAAATTTAAAATCTACTAATCTAAAGCAGGTTAAAATTTAAATGCTTTATCAAGCCAATTTAAATACTCTTTATTTCCTCCTTTTATTTCAAAAGCTAAAATGCAGGGGATTTTATAACTGTGTATTCCTTTTACTTTTTTAATCACTTTATTTAAATTTGCTTTTTTTGTCTTTAAAATTAAAACACGTTCTTGATCCCAAACAGCCTTTCCGTGCCAGCGATAATATGATTTTATTTTGGGAAAAATATTGGCGCAAGCGGCTAATTTTTTGTCCACCACTGCTTTTGCAATTTTCTGCGCTTCTTTTTGATTTTTGCAAGTAATGTAAATTAAAGAAAATTTCATTTTATTTTATACAACAATATTCAACATATCCTGTCTTTATGCTATAGCGTAAAGACAGGACATAAGGTAAAAAATTTTTATTGAAATTTTATAAAGACTGCCCTCTGAAGGATTTTACTCTTTATTATCATTTGCTAAAAACTTTTATTTTCTCCTCCACTACTTTTTGCACTGCCTGCTCAACCGTTTTCATATATTCATAAGGGATATGCTGCTTTTGATCTTTTAAAATCTGCCGCAGGGCATTGGTAAAAGCAACACGCAATTCTGTATTGACATTAATTTTGCAAATGCCTAAAGAAATAGCTTTTTTAATATCGCAGTCTGCAATGCCTGACCCGCCGTGCAAAACTAAAGGAATTTTTACTTTCTTTTTTATCTCGCCAAGGCGATTAAAATCTAAAACTGGTTTTCCTTTATAAAATCCATGAACATTGCCGATTGCTACCGCTAAAAAATCAACTTCTGTTTTCTTAACAAAATCTAAAGCTAAATTTGGATCAGTCATTGCTTTTTCTCTTTCCTTCTCGCTAACAATTTCTTTTTGCCCTGGTGTAGGAACTAAACCTAATTCGCCCTCAACCGGCACATTGTATTTATGAGCGTATTGAACAACTTTTTTAGTCAATGCAATATTTTCAGAAAAAGGTAATTTTGATCCGTCAATCATCACCTGAGCATAGCCAGCAGTAATGCATTTTTTTACCATTTCTAAACTTTTCCCATGATCTAAATTTAAACAAGCCGGAATTTTACTTTCTTCTATAAATTTTCTGATCAAAGTAGCAATTTTAGTTATTTGGCCATGCTGACTTTCTCCTTCGCTTGTTTGAATAATAATAGGAGAATTTAAATTTTCTGCCGCGGCAAAAATTGCTTTTGTAATTTCTAAATTGCAAGTATTGAATGCACCGACAGCATATTTTTCTTTTTGCGCTTTTTCTAGTAAAATTTTGGGAGAAACCAACATAAATATTATTGAATCTCGAATCGAATCGTGAATTCAAGAAAATTGAAATTAGTTTTTGGAAAATAGAAAATTGTAACTAATTTTCCCGATCGTATCGAGAATCCTCGTCCCGATTTATCGGGACGGGACAAATTTCTATTCTCCATTACAAATTTCCAATTTCTAATAACCAATTTCTAATTTCATAATTCCAATTCCAAATTCTATTCCAGATTCCAGATACTAGATACGAGATGCATTTTTCACTTCTGTTACATTTTTTACAATATCCACAAACTCTTCGGCTTTTAAACTTGCTCTGCCAACTAAAGCCCCATCGATTGAAGGCTGGCTAACAAATTCAATAATATTCTTACTATCCACACTTCCGCCATATAAAATTCTTACCATTTCTGCTGTCTTTTCGTCATATTTTTTATCTAAGATTTTCCGTATAAATTTTGCTACCTGCTGGGCGTCTTGCGGACGAGCTGCCAAGCCTTTGCCAATTGCCCAAACCGGCTCATAAGCAATAACAATTTTTCTAATTTGCTCCCGAGTTAAATCTTCCAAGGGCACTTGCACCTGCTCATCAAGCTTTGCCGCAGTTAATTTTTTTTCTCTCTCTTCTTTTGTTTCACCAACGCAGAGAATCGGTGTCATACCAGAGGCTAAAACCGCCTCTAATTTTTGGGCAATCATAACATCGTTTTCTTTTAAATATTGCCGCCGTTCGGAATGCCCTAAAATAACATAGTCACATCTTAAATTTTTAAGCTGAACTGGTGAAATCTCACCTGTATATTGTCCAAATCTTTCCCAAAAACAATTCTGCGCTCCTAATTTAATATTTGTCGGAAGTTGAAATCCCACCATTGCAAGATGCAAAAAAGAAGGACAAACAGCGACTTCAACATCTTTTATTTCTGCCAATGTTAATCGAATATCTAGAATTAAACGCCTTGCTTCTTCTAAATTTAGATTCATTTTCCAATTGCCAACAATGAGTTTTTTGCGCATAATCCTAAATCGCAAAATTGTTAGGCTAACATACGCGAAATTATTAGCGAATTTTAGCGATTCAAAAAATTAAAAGAAAAAGAAACTCCTAAGCTTGTTAAAGTAACAATTATCCCCGCAATCAAAATACCTGAAAAAATTAAAGGCAAAGATTTTCTAAAGGGAATGCCAAAAACAAAAGCTGCTACCGCGCCAGTCCAGCCGCCAGTCATAGGCAGTGGAATGGCGACAAAAGCTATCAGAGTCACGGCTCCCCATTTTTCAAATCGATGATTATGTTTCTTGCGAGTCCAAGCAAAAAGCCACAAAAAAAATCTCTCAAAAATTTTAAAATGTTTTGATAAAAACCAAGATAACGGCTCCAAACATAATAAAATTAAAACTACCGGGATTATATTTCCTAAAACCGACCAAAAAAAAGCTTGAGACCAAGACAGGTTATAAACCCCCAGGGCAATAGGAATAGACGCCCGTAATTCCCCAATTGGCAACATAGCAATAAAAAAAGTGGCTATTTCTTTTGGTATCCCGGAGAATAAATGAACGAAGTCAATCATAGTATAACATTTTATAAATTAAAATGCAAAAATAACGAAATAAAAAATAAAATTTGTCTAATTTTATTGCCATGGCAAATAAATTAGACTCTTCTTTTAGTTAATCTTTAATCAAAATGATAACTTAAAATTTTAAAATGACGCAGAATGCGTCATCCCGAGGACCACAAGCGAAGCGAAGGAAACGAAGGATCTCTCAACTGACTGCCCTTGGCGTCATCCTGAATCCCGATGTAATCGGGATGAAGGATCTCTCAACTTGTTTGAGGAATTGTTTGAGGAAAATTCTCGCATTCGCGAGAGATCCCTCGCTACGCTCGGGATGACTCCGATACATCGGAGTCATTTTTTATTTTTAATTTTTATTATATTTCCCTCGCCACAAATTCCATTTAATCTTAAACAGCTCCCAAAAAGTTGTAAAATAATTTAAAAGTGAAACCTTGCTTTCCGGCGAATTATACCAGGTTATCGGCACTTCTTTTACTTTGTATTCGAAATGCCGCGCTAAGACCAAAATTTCCATATCAAATCCCCAACCAAGAATTTTTTGTTTTGCAAAAACTTTTTTTGCCGCCTCTTTGGTAAAAACTTTAAAACCACACTGCGTATCATAAATTTCTGGCAATAAAATTATCCGCACGAAAAAATTTGCAGCTCTGCCAAAAAATTCGCGCCAAATCGACTGATGAATAATAACTTTTGCCTCTTTTATCGCCCGCGATCCAATAACAACTTGATAACCTCCATTTAAATCGACTCTAGACTCTGTAAAATAAGACAAAAAATATTCAAATTCTCGAATTCTTGTGGAATTATCCGCGTCCATAAAAAGAATATAATCTCCTTCCGCCGCTTCAACCCCGCGTTTTACTGCCTTGCCCTTCCCGCCTTTATTTTCCAAATCAATTAACCGAAGATTAAAAATCTTTTTTTGATATCCCCGTACAACCTCGCAGGTTTGATCCTGGCAATTATTTGTCACAACAATAATTTCATAATCGTAATTCTGTTTTTTTAAATAAGAATCTACTGACTCCAAAGTCGCACCAATTCGTTTTTCTTCATTGTAAGTGGGGATAATAACGGAAAGAAACATTATCGTGTAACTTGTAACTTGTAACTTGTAACTTGTAACGCAAGTTTTGATTCTTGAGTTATAAGTTATAAACTACACGTTTTGAGATTTATCTAAATAATCTTGCAATAATATCTGCGCGGCGATTCTATCATCTTCTTTTTTGTTTTTTTCCAAAAATCTCTGAGCCAATTTAGATGTCAATCTTTCGTCTTCAAAAATAATCGATAAATCGACTTTTTTCTTTAAAAGTTTAGCAAATTTTTTTACTCGCTGTGCCTGCTTCCCTTCTTGGCCAGCCATTGTCTTTGGCATACCTAAAACAATTTCTCCTACTTTATTTTTTTGACAAATCCTATAAATTTCTTCAGTTAAATTTTTATCACCTCTGTTTTCTAAAAACAAAAAAGGTAAAGCAATTGACTGTGTTTCGTCAGATATGGCAAGGCCAATTTTTTTAGAGCCATAATCAATGGCAAGAATTTTCATAAAACGCGATGCTAATATACTAATGCATACGAATATATAGATTTAAATAGAAAATAGTTGCTAGAAATTGGAAAATAGTAATAGAAAATAGAAAATGGAAGGTGGTTGAATTTTTTACTAATTTCTAATTTCAAATTTCTATTACCAACTTCTATTTTCCAGCAACCAATTTCTAAATTAGTGTGATTGGCATTCATTTGTATATTAGCATCGATTTATTTCGTCAATACTTCATATCCGTCTTTTGTCACGGCAACAGTATGCTCAAAATGAGCAGATAATTTTCCATCGGCAGTAACAAAAGTCCAACCATCAGCCAATAATTTTACTTTCCAAGTTCCCATATTAACCATTGGCTCTAAAGCCAAAGCCATTCCTGTCTTTAATTTTATTCCTTCGCCTTTTTTGCCAAAATTTGGAATTTTTGGATCCTCATGCACTTTTTTCCCCACGCCATGACCAACTAATTCTCTAACAACAGAAAATCCTTGTTTTTCAACATAATTTTGAATAGTAAAGGAAATATCACCTATATAATTTCCTGGCCTAACTTCAGCTTCTCCTAACTCAAGAGCTTTTTTTGTTGTTAAAATTAATCTCTCTGCTTGAGGAGAAATTTTCCCAACACCGCAAGTTATTGCCATATCTGTGCACAACCCCTTATACCAAAACCCAAAATCAAGACCAACAATATCTCCTTTTTTAAATTCTCTGTTTTTTGGCAATCCATGAACAACTTCATTGTTCACTGAAACACAAAGCGAAGCTGGGTAATTTTTGTAATTCAAAAAAGATGGCCTGCCGCCAAATTTATAAGCAAGTTTTTCTGCTAATTTATTTATTTCTTTTTGCGTCACTCCCGCTTTTGTCTGTAAGACAATCTCTTGTAAAATTTTTGCCAATCTTCTTCCTCCTTCGCGCATAACCGCGATTTCTCCCGGGGTTTTTAAAATAACCATAGGGAATTAAATATTCAATTTTTTGTAACGTCAAAAATGTAAAAAGCCATTTCATAAAATGGCTTTCAGAATACATTTTGCAAATATCTCTTTAATTTTTTTACTATCTCTTTATGAACCATACCAACTTCTGTCTCACCATTTATTTCTAAAAATCTACCAAGTTTTTGATAATATCTAATAACCGGAGCAAGTTTCTTTTTACCCCAGGCAAGTCTTGTTTTTATTTTTTTAGGTGTATCATCCTCTCGTTTTATAAGTTTGTTGCCGCACTTTCGGCATGCAATATCGCCCGGAAAATGAATTGTCTGGCATTTTTGACAAACGAGACGGCCGGAAAGTCTTTTTACTGCTTCGGCTTCAGAAATTTTTATATATAAAGCGAAAAAGTTTTTTATTTTTTGTTTTTTAAAAATTTTTTCAAGTTCTTTTACTTGTTCTAAAGTTCTTGGGTAGCCATCGAGAATAATTTTTTTTTGATTTTTTAATTTTTTTATAAAGTGGTTTGCAAAAATTTTAGTAGTAATTTTATCTAGCACCAATTGCCCTTTAATATTGATAATTTTATAAATTTTTTTTCCTAATTTAGTTTTCTTTTTTATTTCCCGCCGCAACAATTCACCCATCGCAATATATTCAAATCCAAATTTTCTGGCAAGGAGTTCTGCCTGTGTTCCTTTACCAGAACCTGAAAGACCTAATAAAATTAACACCAGCAACATAAGTAGTTCATAGTTCATAGTTCATAGTTCATAGTAATCAAACTACGAACTATTGACTATGAACTAATAACCAATTTAATAGAATTTCTCATAATCCCTCATCACCATCTGAGACTGGACTTGCTTTACTGTTTCAATAACTACACTAACAACGATTAAAATCCCTGTGCCGCCGATAGCCAATGATTGAATATCAAAAGCCGCTCTCATAATAAACGGCAAAACTGCTACCGCTCCCAAAAAAAGCGCACCAACCAAAGTAATTTTATTAGAAGTTTTGCTTAAATATTCAATTGTTGACCTGCCCGGCCGGATGCCTGGAATAAATCCTCCCTGCTTTTGAATATTTTCCGAAATTGATTTTGGTTCAAAAACAACAGCAGTGTAAAAATAAGTAAATAAAAAAACCATCACAAAATACAAAACGCCGTAAAAAAGTTGATTGTTAAAAAGATCAACAATATTTTTTGCTAAAGAAGAAAGCCAAGCAGCTTTTACCCCAACTAAAAAATTCGCCACCATTCCAGGAAAAAGCATTAATGACATCGCAAAGATAATTGGAATAACGCCTGCTTGATTTACGCGCAAAGGCAGATGCGTTGAAATTCCGCCGTACATTTTCATTCCGCGCACCCTACGAGCATAGGAAATTGGAATATTCCGCTGAGCTTCAGTAATAAAAACAATTCCTGCCACAACAACTACCGCAATCACGATAAAAATAAGCATTTCCATAATTTTTGATTGATCGAAATTAACAAGTGCTTGCTGAATTCCTTGAGGGATACCCGTGATGATACCAGCAAAAATAATCAAAGAAATACCATTACCTATTCCTTTTTCTGTGATTAATTCGCCAAACCACATCAAAAAAATTGTTCCCGCAGTTAAAGTAATAACTGTAGTAATTAAAGTAAATAAAGAAAGATCGCCAATAATATTCTGCCCTGCTCGCTGCAAAAGAGTAATCATACTGTATCCTTGCAGAGCCGAAAGCGGCACAGTTAAATAACGAGTAATCTGATTAAATTTTCTTCGGCCAACTTCTCCTTCTTCTTTCATCATTTTCTGAATTGAAGGAACAACAAAAGTCAAAAGCTGCATAATAATCGACGCGGTAATATAAGGACCGACGCCAAGGGCAACAACAGAAAAATTTTCCATCGCTGACCCTGAAAACATATTCAAAAGACCTAAAATCTGATTGCTGCGGAAAAAATTCTGCAGATTTTCTATATTAACGCCGGGAATCGGTATATGAGCGGCTAGACGAAAGATAATCAAAAGAGAAATAACATAAAAAATTTTCTTGCGTAAATCTTTAATTTGAAAAATTTGAAAAAGTTTATCCCACATATTCTCGTGTAACTTGTAACCTGTAACTTGTAACGCAAGTTATAAAATCTTGAGTTATAAGTTATACGTTACACGTTTTAAGATTTTTCTTGTCGCCACCAGAAATCATATCTTTGGCTTCCGTCGGGTTTTGGAATTAATCTGTCTTCTGCTTCTTCTTTTAACCATTTCAATTCTTCTTTATCTGTTTTTTTAAAATACTCTTTTAATAAATTATCATATCCTAAAAGTTCTTGAACTAATTTATCTTTTAAATCAAACTCTTCTTTTGCTTGCTCGCCTTGCCATTTTCCTTGCCAAATTTCAAACTCATCGTACAAAATTTTCAAATTATCTCTTAAGTCAAGCATTTCCAGCCATTCTTTTTTTGACAAATCAGCAAGCCCATTCACATAAATTTCATATTTTGTAAGATTATCCGCGATTGCCTTATGAATATAATTTACAATTTCTTTTATTTGCAATCCATCAAAAATTTTATACAGATTTTGATAAACAATATCCCGTTCTTCTTTTTTTGCTCTAAATTCTTCTTCGCTGATTACTTTGTTTGGAATATTATATTTGGATTTAAAATAATCAAATTGATTGCTTAATTTTTGGGCCAAAACTAAACACTCAGACAATTCTTTAAAATTAGTTTTTGCATCTTCGACTAAATTTTTAAAAACTAACAAATTCTCTAAAATAAAAAGCCAGTCTTTTTTTATTTTATCGGGGCCGGATTTAATGTCTTTGTACATTTCGTGTAACTTGTAACTTGTAACTTGTAACGCAAGTTTAAAAATTCTTGAGCTATAAGTTATAAGTTACATGTTATAAAATTATTGCTTTCCCCCCTGCCTTTTCTATCTTCTCTTTAGCACTTTTTGAAAATGCATTGGCTTCCACAACTAATTTCTTTGTCAGCTCCCCATCACCAAGAATTTTAAGCGAGGCTTTTGCAGATTTTATAATTTTTTTCTTTTCTAAAATTGCTTTTGTAATTTTATCACCTGTTTTGAAATTTTTTTGCAAATCTTCCAAATTTAAAATTGCTGATTTCTCATAGATACTTTTAAAACCACGGAGTTTTGGAAGATGTCGTAAAAAAGATGTCTGTCCGCCTTCAAATCCTGGTTTCATTCTGGCCCCAGATCTTGCTTTCTGTCCTTTCATTCCGCGCGTAGAATATGTCCCGTGACCTGACCCAAGACCACGGCCAACTTCTTTCTTGCGGAATTTTGAACCAAATTTTGGTTTTAGCTCATGAAGTTTCATAGAATCACTAATCAAGCATTAATTGTAACGAATTTCACCAATACTAATATTCGTGTAATTCGTGTTAAAATTCGTAAATGATTAGTGTATTAAACTTTCCGCTATTTTTTTGCCAAATTCTTCTGCCGCCTGCGGGCCCGATGCGGTGATAATTTTTCCGTCAATCACAACATTTTCTGCAATATAATCAGCGTTATTATTTTTTAAAATATTAATTGGCTCTTTTACTTCGTCGCTTGACCAAACCGTTGCTTTTTTTCCTTTCAGGGCGCCAGCATAAGCTAAAATTGTCGGCGCAATACAGATTGCGGCTAAAATTTTATTAGCAAGCATTGCTTCTTGAATAATTTTATGAGCCAGATTATTATTTTGATAAAAAACTGCCCCCGGTCCGCCAATAAACACAATTGCATCATATTTTTTTATTTCCACCTGCTCTAATAATAAATCAACGGGCACTCGGCCTCCTAATTTTCCTTTTGCTTCTCCAAGTTTTATTGAAGCCACCTCAACTTGTATCCCGACTTTCTCCAGCTCCTGCCGAGTCTTGCCATATTCAATATCTTGATAATTCTCGGGCGCGATAATGAGTAAGACTTTCATAGATAAAAATTTCAAAATCCAAAGTTCCTGGGCAGCTTTTTAAATAAATTTACATTAATGTAGCTGCCCGTTGAAAGCTCCTATTTGTCGCTTTCAACCCAAATAACAAATGAAATCTAAATTTCAAATATCAAAAATTTGGCTTTTAAGAATTTGATATTCATTTGACATTTGAGCTTTGAATTTTGGATTTAAGGGACTGTCTCTCTATTTTTTTATTTACTGTTGTTTTAATGTTACTTTCTTTTTTCTTTAATTCGCTTGACAAAATTGTTTTTCTTTTTTTTGGCATCAATTCTTCAATCTCCTTTCCTCGCAATTTGGCAATTTCTTGGGGTTTTTTAAGCTGGCTCAATACTTTTATTGTCGCTAAAACATTATTAATCTTATTTTGTGATCCCTTAATTTTACTCAAGATATTTTTAATGCCAGAGAGTTCTAAAACTTGGCGCACTGCTCCGCCAGCAATAATGCCGGTTCCTGGTCTTGCTGGTTTTAAAAACACACGAGCTGCTCCTTTCTTTATTTCAATTTCATAAGGAATGGTTCCTTCAATAATAGGAATACTGATTAATTTTTTTTGCGCCCGGCGCGTTGCCTTAGAAACTGCGTCGGCCACATCATTTCCCTTGGCTACTCCAAATCCAACTTTTCCATTTTTGTTGCCTAAAACTACTGTTGCTCGAAAACGAAATCTTTTCCCGCCTGCAACAATACGAGCAACCCGGGCAAGATCCACTAATTTATGTTCATATTCTGATTTTTCTTTCATATTAGATCATTAGAAATTTAGAAATTGGAAATTAAAATTTAAGTCCCCCTTCTCTTGCTCCTTCTGCCGCGGCTTTGACGCGGCCATGAAATTTATATCCTCCGCGGTCAAAAACTATTTTTGTAATTTTTTTCTTTTTAGTTTTTTGGGCGATTAATTTTCCAACTTCTTTTGCTTTATCAACTTTTTTTATTTTATTTTTGCTTTTAAGTTCCGAATCTGAAGCAGAAACCAAAGTTTTCCCCGCCTCATCGTCAATAAGCTGTAAATAAATATGTTTTGAACTGCGAAAAACACAAAGACGAGGATAATCTTTTGTCCCAAAGATTTTTGACCTTATCCGTTTATGCCTTCTTTGACGAGCTTTAATTTTAGACACATAGTTAGTTGAGTAGTTAATTAGAAAAAAATTGAAGAAAAATTCCTATTTAACTAATTAACTATCCAACTATTTAACTTATTTTTATGCCGCGCCAGTAGCGCTTACTACTGCTTTTTTTCCTAATTTTTTCTTTATATGTTCACCAAAATATCTGATTCCTTTTCCTTTATATGGTTCTGGCGGTCTTAAAGCTCTAATCTTTGCCGCGATAATTCCAACTATTTGTTTATCCAATCCCAAAACGGAAATAATATTTTTTGTTATTTTAAATTCAATTCCTTCTGGTGCTTTAATTTCACAAGGATGCGAAAAACCTAAATGTAAAACTAATTTTTTGTCTTGAAGTTTGGCTTTAAACCCCACTCCGACAATTTCTAATTTTTTTTCATAACCTTCTTTTACGCCATAAAGTGTATTAATTGTACAAGATCTTGCTGTCCCCAGTAATTTTAGCGCCTCTTTAGTCTTTTTAGTAATAGAAAAAATAATGGTATTATCTTTTTTTTCTGCCTTTAAATTTTTGTCAAACTTAAAAACTAATTCGCCTTTTGGGCCTTTGCATTTTATAAAATTGTCTTCAATTTTCGCCTCAACCCCTTCGGGAACTAAAATCGGTTTTTTTCCAAAACGGGCCATTATCGTATAACTTGTAACTTGTAACTTATAACGCAAGTTATGAAATCTTAAGTTATAAGTTATAGGTTATATGTTTTGCGTTTATTACCATACTTCACATATCACTTCTCCGCCTAACTTTCTTTTTCTTGCTTCGCGATCCGTCATAATACCGCGTGAAGTTGAAACAACAACTATTCCCAATCCCCCCTTTACCTTAGACAATTTCTTAATTGATGTATATATCCGCTGGCCTGGCTTACTTATTCTTGTTATTTTATGGATAACAGATTCTCCATTTTCGTCATATTTTAAACCAATCTTAATTTTTTTCCTTTTTTCCTTCTTCCCTGTTTTAAGTTTACTTAAAGATTCTTTTTCAATAACGCGGCAAAAATTAAGATAACCCTCTTTTTGTAAAACAGAAACAACGGCAAATCTAAAATTAGAATATGGGGCGACAATTTCCTGGTGCTTTGCCGCTGTCGCATTTCTAATTCTTGATAGTGTATCGGAAATGGGATCCATTTCTTCGTGTAACTTGTAACTTATAACTTGTAACGCAAGTTTTGATTCTTGAGTTATAAGTTATATGTTACACGTTTTGTGATTATTACCAGCTTGCTTTTTTTATTCCTGGAATTTCGCCGCGAGAAGCTAATTCTCGAAAATGAATACGGCATAAACCAAATTTTCGCATATATCCTCTTTTTCTGCCACAAAGTTCGCAACGGAAAACTTTGCGTGTTGAATATTTTGGTTTCTTCTTTGATTTAACAATCCATGCTTTTGTGGCCATTTTTTCGTATAACGTATAACTTGTAACGTGTAACTCAAGTATTATTTTGACTTGCGTTACGCGTTATGTGTTACATGATTTGCGATTATTGGAAATCCTAAATATTTCAGCAAGGCTATCCCTTCTTTATTATTTTTTGCTGTCGTTTGAATACAAACCTCCAAACCATGTATTTTTTCTACCTCATTAGAATGAAGCTCAGGAAAAACTATTTGCTCTTTAAACCCAATAGTGTAATTCCCTTTTTTATCAAAAGACTTTATGGGTAAACCTTTAAAATCTCGCACTCGGGGCAGAACAGCATTAACTAATTTATCCAGAAAGTCATACATTCTAGTTTTTCTTAATGTTGCTTTCAATCCCACTACCATACCTGATTTAATCCCAAAACCCGAGATAGCTTTTTTGGTCTTTGTCTTAACCGGCACTTGAGCGGAAATTTTCTTTAAGTTATTTATCATCATATCAAGTAATTTTGGATCTTTCAATGTTTTTCCCGTTCCAATATTTATCACCACTTTTAAAACTTTCGGCACTGCTAAATTATTTTTATAACCAAATTCAGCTTTCATTTTTGGTATTACTTGTTCTTTGTATAATTTCTGCAGTCTAGACATGATTTATAAAATTCCAAATTCAAATTTTCAAATTCCAAATAAATTCAAAATTGCAATTTTCAAAATCCAAAACATTTTTTATTGGGTTTTGAATTTTGGGTCAAAAACGACCATAAGGAGTTTTCGACGGGCAACTACATTAATGTGTTTTATAATAAGAAAAGTTGCCCAGGACATTGGTGTTTATTTGAAATTTGGTGATTTGGTGCTTGAAATTTGGTGATTTTATTAAATTGCTTCCTTGCATTTCCGGCAAATTCTTATTTTTTTATCTTTTTCAACTTTAAAACCAGCTCGTACCCCTTTATTGCATTTTGGACAAAACAACATTGCATTAGCCAAAGCAATTGGAGCATTAAATTCAATTCGCTCTCCCTTTTCTTTCCCGCGCCTGGCTTTTAAATGTTTAAATCTTTTATTTACTCCTTCGATTACTGCCTTGTTTTCGCGAGGAAAAACTTGCAAAATTTTTCCTTTCTTCCCACGATCTCTCCCAGAAATTACTAAAACTAAATCGTTTTTTTTAATTTTCATATCTTGTGTAACTTGTAACTTGTAACGCAAGTTTGAAAAATTCTTGAGTTACAAGTTATACGTTACACGTTTTGCGATTACAGTACTTCTGGCGCCAGTGATATAATTTTATAAAATCCTTTATTCCGTAGCTCCCGCGCTACCGGACCAAAAATACGCGAACCCTTTGGCTCTTTTCCTTCTAAAAGCACTACTGCATTATCATCAAAACGAATATAAGATCCATCTGGCCTTCTTAATTCTTTTTTTTGTCTAACAATAACTCCTTTAACTATTTGCTTTTTTTTAACCATTCCCCCGGGCAATGCCTCCTTGACTACCACAATAACAATATCGCCGATCTTTGCATATCGTTTCCTATTGCTCCCAGGCAAAACACGGATGCATTTAACTAATTTTGCGCTGGTGTTATCAGCCACTTTTAGACAAGTTCCTTCTTGAATCATATATTTAGCCGTTAGCATATAGTGGCTAGCGGATAGTAAAAAAATCACTAAACGCTAATCTCTCTAAACGCTAAACGCTCATATTTTCTTTACTACTCTCCATCTCTTTTCTTTTGAAATCGGCCGACACTCATAAATCAAAACTTTGTCTCCTGCTTTATATTCATTTTTTTCATCATGGGCCTTATATTTTTTATGAACTTTAATCTGTCTCTTATATTTCAAAGGGGTTTTAACGCGTTCTACTTCAACAACAACGGTTTTATCCATTTTGTCGCCAACAACCCGTCCAACAAATTTACGAATATTTTTCTTTTTAGTTTTATTGATTAAGCTCTGCTTTATTTCCGTCATAATATAAAATTAACAAATAATTTCTATTTTAAATTTTGAGATTTAGAATTTTGAATTTGTTTTGAAATTGTAATTTTGGATTTAGGAATTTCCTGGTAATGTCTTCTTTCATTCATCGCTGACAAAATTCTGGCAATTTCTTTTCTTACTTTGTCTATTTTTTTATAGTTTTTATGCTGATGTGACGCAATTTTAAAACGCAAATCTCGCAGTCTTTCTCTCTGCTCTGCTAAAAGTTTAGTTAATTCTTTATCTGTTTTTTTACGAATTTCGCTGATCTCCATGCTATCGTGTAACTTGTAACTTGTAACTTGTAACTTTTGATCTCTTGCGTTACACATTATAAGTTACATGTTTTGTGATTTTATTCTTTTTCCACAATCTTCGTCTTAATTGGCAACTTATTTGCTGCTAAGCGCAATGCTTCATAGGCAACTTCTTTTTCAATGCCGTCAACTTCAAATAAAATTCTTCCTGGTTTAACTGCGACAACAAAGTGATCAACTGCCCCCTTGCCCTTACCCATTCCAACCTCTAATCCTTTAAAAGTTACTGGTTTATCGGGAAAAATTCTAATCCAGATTTTCCCGCCGCGCTGGAACAATCTTGTCATCGCCCGTCGGGCCGCTTCAATTTGTCGCGCGGTAACCCATTTTGTTTCTTGAGCTTTTAGACCGTATGAACCGAAATCTAAATTTACTCCGCGAAAAGTTAAACCATGATTTCTTCTGCGGCCTTTTTGCCATTTTCTATGTTTTACTTTTTTTGGCATCAACATATGATTAGCGTTTAGCATTTAGCGTTTAGAGATTAGCGTTTAGTGACTGTATATTTTTCACTAACTCACTAACCACTATACGCTAAACACTACTTAAACACTTCCCCTTTATATATCCAAGTTTTTATACCGACTGTGCCATAAGTAGTATAGGCTTGTGCTTTAGCAAAATCTACATCTGCTCGCAAAGTATGCAAAGGCAATTTTCCACGAGCAAACCATTCTTGTCTTGCGATCTCAACACCATCTAATCTCCCCGAAATCATTATTTTTACTCCCAAAACACCGGCAGATTCAGATGCTCTTTCTATGGCTTTTTTGGCCGCCCGACGATATCCAATTCTTTTTTCAATTTGTTCAACGATCGTTTGAGTTAAAATCGCGGCGTTGCTCTCTGGTTCTTTTACTTCTCGTAGAATTATCTCAAATTTAATCTTGGGTATTATTTTTTGTAATTCTTTCTTTAAACTTTCAATGCCAATTCCTGCGCGGCCAATAATCATTCCTGGTCTTGACGAATGTAAAATTATTTTCGCCTTATCGGCCTGTCTTTCAATTTCTACCAATGCCAAAGCGCTATTTTTTAATTTTTTTTCCAAAAATTTTCTTATTTTTACATCGGATAGGAAAAAATTCCGATATTTTCTCTTATTATCAGAAAACCACTTTGATGGCCAATTTTTTATGACCCCGAGTCGAAAACTTATTGGATTTACTTTTTGACCCACTTTTTGTGTAACTTGTAACTTGTAACTTGTAACGCAAGTTTTACCTCTTGAGTTATAAGTTATACGTTACAAGTTTTGCGATTATTAAACGCTTTTTCTCCTAAAAATTTTGCGCATAAAACCGGCTGACGGTTTTGACATTTTTAGTGTTTTTTCTTGCTCTTTTTTATCAAACCATTTTGGCTTTTCTGCTTTTTTCAGCTCATCTTTCTCTTCGCTTTTTTGCGAAGATATTTTTTCTGTCTTTTCTTTTAATTTTTCTTTTTTAATTTTTTTGCCGCTTTTTACTCTTTCATCTAAAACTATTGCTAAATGACTTGTTTTTTTAGTAATCGAATGAGCAGAACCAAATGCTGCCGCCTGCCATCTTTTCATTGACGGTCCTTCACCAATTTTAATCTCTGAAATATATAAATTCTTTTTATCTAAAGAAAAGTTGTGCAAAGCCGAGGCTACTGCCGATTTTAAAGATTTTAAAATAATGCTTGCCGCCTTTTTCTTACAAAATAAAAGTTGCTGTTCGGCTTTTTCTACATCAAGCCCACGAATTAGATCTACAACTAATCTTATTTTTTGCGGAGCAATATGAATATAGTTAGTGTAAGTTTTAACTGGCATAACGCGATACAATATACTAATGCATACGAATGATACGAATTCGAAATTAAAAAATTCAAAATTCTAAGCACTAAATCCTAAACAATACTTAAATTCCAATTCTTAAAATTCAAAACACAAATTTTACTTCGTAAAATTTCAGTTTGGAATATTTAAATTTTGAACATTTGAATTTATTTAGAATTTAGAATTTTGGATTTTACTTTTTCTCTTCCTTTCCTGCTTCTTTTGTTAATTTTTCATGGGCGCTTGTGGTTTTCGCTGCTTCGGCTTGGGCTTGAGCTTGTGCTTCTTCGCGAGCCATTCGTCCGCCATGAACAATAAATTTCCGAGTTTGGGCAAACTCGCCTAATTTATGACCAACCATTTCTTCAGTAATTAAAATAGGGATATGTTCTTTACCGTTATGAACTGCGATTGTGTGGCCTACCATTTCTGGAAAAATAGTTGAATCTCTTGACCAAGTCTTGATAATTTTCTGACCTGGTCTTAATTTCTTTATTTTTTCAAGTAATTTTGGATCGCACCAAAGACCCTTTTTCAGCGATCTTGCCATGTCTTTAAGTTAACTATAGTTAATTGTACTAATAAATTAATTAATATTATCAAAATTATAAATTCCAAATTCCAAGCACCAAATTCCAAACAATATCAAAATTCAAATATCTAATAATCAAAACGTTTTGTAATTAATTTTGAATTTTGGTTATTAGAATTTGTTTGAGATTTGTAATTTGTGATTTGGTACTTTTTAAGTTCTTCTTTTCACAATTAATCTATCCGACATCTTTTTTGGCCTTCGTGTCTTCACTCCCAGTGCCGATTTTCCCCATTTAGTTTTCGGTTTAACTAAACCAATTGGTGAACGGCCTTCTCCGCCGCCGTGAGGATGATCTTTTGGATTCATTGCCTTGCCGCGTACTTTTGGTTTTCTGCCGCGCCATCGCCTTGCCCCTGCTTTTCCTAAAACAATATTTTCACGATCAATGTTACTGACTTGCCCAATTGTTCCTTGACATTCAGATAAAATTTTTCTAATTTCGCCTGACGGAAATTTTAACAAACTGTATTTGCCATCTTGAGCTAAAAGTTGGGCATAACTTCCTGCCGCCCTTACAAGCTTTCCTCCCTGGCCCGGCTGTAATTCTATATTATAAACAAAGGTGCCAGTAGGAATATACTTTAAGGGCATACTGTTTCCATTTTTTATTTCAATTTTATTTTTTGAAAAAAGAATTTTATCGCCGACTTTTAGATTTTCACAAGCCAAGACATATCTTTTTTCCCCGTCAGAATCTAAAACCAAAGCAATAAACGCAGAACGATTAGGATCATATTCAATTGCTTTCACTTCTGATATTATATCAGGCTTTCGATATTCAAAATCAACCAAACGGTATTTGCGCTTAAAACCGCCGCCGCGAAATCTAATTGTAATCTGACCAGTCACTTTACTTCTTCCGGCTCTCTTGTTTAAAATCGCAGTTAATGCTTTCTCAGGTTTCTTTTTCGTCAAATTACTGTAATCTAAAGTCTTCAAAAATCTTCTTCCTGGACTAGTTGGTTTATATGATTTTAACGGCATTCAAAAAATTTAAAATTGTAAATTTAAAATTTAAAATTTTCTTAAACTCCCTCATGAACCTGTATCGCCTTTCCTTCTGGCAAAGTGACAATTGCTTTTTTATAATCCGAAGTTTGACCAACTATTTTTCCATAACGACGAATCTTGCCTTTTATATTAACAAAGTTTATTTTTATTGGTTTTATTCCGTAAACACCTAAAATTGCTCTCTTCACTTCTTGTTTCTTTGCTTTTTTATCTATAATAAAGACATATTTCCCTGTTTCTGATAATACAGAAGCTTTTTCAGAAATTAATGGTTTTTTTAAAATACGAAAAGCTAAACTTAAAATTTTTGGTTTTGCCTTTATTACTTCGCGCGGCCTTTCTTCTGACTTTGGTTTTTTGACAGTTTCTGATTTTTTTTCTTTCTCTTTAATTTCTTTTTTCTTTTCTTTTTTCTCTTTCTGTTCTGGTTTTTCTTTAATTTTTTTCTTTTTAAATTTATCGAAAATACCCATATTTCGTGTAACTTGTAACTTGTAACGCAAGTTATATTCTTGAGTTACAAGTTATATGTTATATATTTTGCGATTTTAGATATGTTTTCTCAATTATTTCCAATGCTTTTAGCGGCATTAAAAGCCAATCATATTTCAAAATATCAAAAATATTCAATGAATTTGCCGGCAAAGTTTTTATATTTTCAATATTGCGAGCGGATTTTAACAATTTTTCCTCTGGTTTTTCATATAAAATTAATACTTTTTTTCCTTTGCAGGGAAGTTCTTTTAAAATATTTATAAAATCTTTCGTCCTAATTTTTTCAATTTTTAAATTATCAACTAAAATTAAATGATTTTCTTTGACTTTTGAGGCTAAAACCATAAAAAGTGTTTTTCGTTTTTCTTTTTTGTTAATTTTTTTAAAATAACTGCGATTTTTCTGCGGTCCAAAAGTAACGCCGCCTCCTCGCCAAATTGGTGAACGGATAGAACCGGCACGCGCTCTACCTGTGCCTTTTTGTCTCCATGGTTTTTTCCCGCCGCCGCGAACTTCTGATCTGTCTTTCGTTGCCGCCCAGGGCTTTCTTTGATTAGCTAATTGCGCCTCTAACACTCGATGTATCACTTCTTGTTTTATCTCAACAGCAAAAATTTTTGGATTTAATTCCTTTGTTTTTACTATTTCGCCCTTTGTGTTATAGACTTTAACCTTTAGCATTTCGTGTAACTTGTAACTTGTAACTTGTAACGCAAGTTATAAAATCTTGAGTTATAAGTTACACGTTACACGTTTTGCGATTTAATCATCACTAACCCATTTCTCGCCCCGGGCACTGCTCCTTTTATCGCCAACAAATTATTTTCACCATCAATTTTTATAATTTCTAAATTTCTTAGCATTACTTTATCTTGCCCCATTCTTCCTGCCATTCTTAAACCCTTTCTCACTCTTTGCAAATCTGTTGACCCAATTGAACCAGGCTTGCGCAAATCATGTTTATGGCCGTGGCTTGACGGCTGACCATGAAATCCGTGACGCTTCATTACCCCGGCAAAGCCGCGTCCTTTTGATACCCCAAAAACCTCTACTTTTTCTCCTTCTTCAAAATCATTGACTTTAATTTCTCGTTTTTCTTTAAATTTTTCAAAATCCTCTTTTTTCTTAATTCTTAATTCTTTTAAATATTTAAAATTTGGAAATTTTTTATCTGCTCGGTCTAGGTGGCCTTTTTCTGCTTTAGTAATTTTCTTTTTTTTACCAAAACCGATTTGTATTGCGAAGTAGCCATCTTTGTCAATATCTTTTCTTTGAGTAATAAAACATGGCCCGGTTGAAACCAAAGTTACAGGCTGTATCTTGCCTGCTTTATCATAAACTCGCGTCATACCGACTTTTCTGCCGAGGATCATTTTCATACAACATGATGCAAATATGCTAATTTTATGCCAATCTACGAATTGCTAATAAAAGTATTCGCAATTCGTCGCATTATTGGCATATCATTCGTAGATTGGCATCATATATAACAAAAACCGGGCATCTTAGAAGCCAGATCTAAATCTATTACCGGCTCCTAAAATCCCCGGTTTTCTACTGGCTCTATTCTTAATTAAAATATATTAAAATATTAAACATTAAATAAACACTAATCAGACACTAATTATTACACGGATTTTACTAATACCTTATTCGTGTTATTCGTGCTTAAATTCGTGAATGATTTGTGATTTTACATCTTGATTTCTACATCCACGCCTGCTGGCAGACTCAAATTTGTTAATGATTCAATTGTTTTTGGCGTTGGGGCAATGATATCAACAAGTCTTTTGTGAATCCGCATTTCATATTGCTCTCGAGAATTTTTATGAACAAAAGGAGAAGAAATAACTGTTTCACGATGAATTTCTGTTGGAAGCGGCACTGGACCAGAAATTTTAGCTCCTGTCCTTTTAGCAGTTTCAACTATTTGCATTGTTGATTGATCAATAATCTTATGATCAAATGATTTAATTTTAATTCTAATTTTAGGGATAACTTCCCTTTCTGTTTTTGGATCTGCTTTTTTAGCAGCGCCGGATTTAATCTTACTAGATGCAACTTCTTTTTTTGGCATTGAATAAATCCTGCACCTTTTTATAAATGATCTTTTAAATATCGCCGCTATTTCTATTAAGTAATCACTCTAACCATAGCAAGCTACGGAATAAAAGGTACAAGGATAAAAGGGCTAAAGAACAAATTAGTTTTTAGTTCATAGTTATTAGTTCATTGTAATTTAAATCTACGAACTACGAACCATGAACTATGAACTATGAACCATGAACTATGAACTATGAACCATGAACTATGAACCATGAACCATGAACTATGAACCATGAACCATGAACCATGAACCATGAACTATGAACTATGAACCATGAACTATTTAATAACTTTCGTCACCACTCCAGCACCAACTGTTTTTCCTCCTTCACGGATAGCAAATTTCATTTTTTCTTCCAAGGCCACCGGAGAAATTAATTTAATAGTTAATTTAACATTATCGCCTGGCATTACCATTTCTACCCCGGCTGGCAATGTTACTTCCCCAGTTACATCAGTAGTTCGAATATAAAATTGCGGCTTATAACCTTTGGCAAAAGCAGTATGCCGACCACCTTCTTCTTTTGTTAAAATATAAACTTGGCCTTCAAATTCAGTATGAGGAGTAATCGAACCAGGTTTTGCTACTACCATTCCTCTTCTTACATCTTCTTTTTTCGTTCCTCGCAAAAGCAAACCAGCATTATCACCTGCTTGTCCTTCTTCTAATTGTTTATTGAACATTTCAATGCCAGTGATTACGGTTTTTTGCGTTTTTTTAAATCCAACAATATCTACTTCGTCATTTAATTTAACTTCGCCTCTTTCAATTCTTCCAGTGACAACTGTCCCCCGGCCTTCAATTGAAAAAATATCTTCAATTGGCATCAAAAATGGCTTGTCTAAATCTCTTTTTGGCTCTGGAATATAAGTATCGAGAGCATTTACTAATTCTAAAATATGTTTTCCATCATCGCCAGTTGGGTTTTCTAAGGCTTTAAGAGCAGAACCGCGAATAACAGGAATTTTATCGCCAGAAAATTCATATTTTTTTAGCAAATCTCTTACTTCTTCTTCAACCAAATCAATTAAATCTGGGTCGTCAACTTGATCAACCTTATTTAAAAAAACAACAATTGCCGGCACGCCGACTTGGCGAGCTAAAAGAATGTGTTCGCGCGTCTGCGGCATTGGTCCATCAGCCGCAGAAACAACTAAAATCGCGCCATCCATCTGCGCCGCGCCAGTAATCATATTTTTAATATAATCAGCGTGGCCCGGACAATCAATATGAGCATAGTGCCTCTTTTCTGTTTCATATTCGACATGAGCGGTGTTAATAGTAATTCCCCGCTCTTTTTCTTCAGGAGCATTATCAATCTGGTCAACTGATTTTTCTTTTGCCTCGCCTTTACCTAAGGCATTAATCACCTTAAGCATCGCTGCGGTTAAAGTAGTTTTACCATGATCAACGTGACCAATTGTTCCCACATTTAAGTGAGGTTTTTTTCGTTCAAATTTTGCTTTTTCGGCCATAAAATTTTTGTTAATTGATAAATTTGGATAAATTAAAACTTACGCATTGGGCGTATAGTCTTTTTCATTATATTTAAATCAGAAAATCTTGTCAACCATTTTTTTACAAAAAACCAATTTCTTACCTTATTTTACCAAAAAGCTAGTTTCTTTTGAATATTTTCTTGATTATAAGCCAAAATCTCAATCTGTTTATTTCTTTTATTAAACTAATCTTTTCATTTATCCACAAGGCGAGAATAGATTATAAAATTTCCAATTTTTTAATTTTCAATTTTTAATAAACTCTCGATGAATCAATTCTCAAATAATTGAAAATTGGTAAATTGCAATATTGATTGAAAATTGTAAATTGGTAATTGAAAATTATTTTTCAAGATTTAGCTTCTCCTCAATATTATAATCATATTTTGCCTCATCTTTCTTTTCATCTTTTTCTTCATCTAAAATATCTTCTACTTCTTTTTCTTTCTGCCCCTCCCGCCATGCGGCAATTTCTTTATTAATTTTTTCGATTAATTCTTCTTTGGATAAATTTCTAACTTTCTTGCCGAAAATTTTTTTGAATTCTTCAATATTCATCAAAACAAACGAAGGTTTGCCGCCTTCAACAAAAATATAACGGCCGCCGATTTCTTTGCAAAGTTTGAGGATTTCTTGGAAATCGTTTACATTCATATTATCTATTATTCAATTAACGAATTACGAATTAACGAATTTGGTCAAGCGAAGCGTAATTTTAATTCGTAATTCGTTAATACGTTAATAAATAATTATTTCTTTTTTCCACTAATTATTTCTTCCGTCACATTGCCCGGCACTTGCATATAATGATCGAACTCCATTGTATAACTCGCTCGACCTTCGGTTAAAGAACGTAAAGCTGTGGCATAACCAAACATTGTTGCAAGCGGCACTTCGCATTTTATAACTTTCATCTGTAGACGATCGGTCATTTCAAGAATCTTTGCCCGGCGAGAATTCAAATCTCCAACCACATCGCCCATAAATTGTTCCGGAGTCACAACTTCCACTTTCATAATTGGCTCTAAAATAATTGCTTTTGCTCTCTTAACCCCCTCTTGTAAGGCGATCGAACCAGCGATTTTAAAAGCCGCTTCTGATGAATCAACTTCATGAAAAGAACCATCGTATAAAGTTACTTGTAAATCAATTACCGGATAACCAGCCAAAACTCCATTTTCTGTCGCTTCTTTTACTCCTTTTTCAACGGCGGGAATAAATTCCATAGGAATCGCACCGCCTTTTATGGCATTAACAAATTCAAAACCCTTGCCTCGCTCCTGCGGTTCAATTTTCAGCCAGACATGTCCGTATTGACCCCGGCCGCCGGATTGGCGAATATATTTTCCTTCCGCTTCTGCCGTTTGCAAAACTGTCTCTTTATAAGCAACTTGCGGCCGGCCGACATTTGCTTCTACGCGAAATTCTCGACGCATTCTGTCAACAATAATATCCAAATGCAACTCCCCCATTCCGGAAATAATTGTCTGCCCTGTTTCTTGATCAGATTTAATTTTAAAAGTTGGATCTTCGCCTGACAAGGCTTTTAGGGCATTGCCCATTTTCTCCTGATCTGCTTTTGTCTTTGGCTCAATGGCTAAAGATACAACTGGTTCAGGAAATTTAATTTGTTCTAAAATAATTGGATAATCAGGATCACATAATGTATCACCAGTCATGGTATCTTTTAAACCAACAATTGCCCCAATGCCACCGGCATACATTTCTTTTATTTCTTCTCTTTTAGCGGCATGCATCCGAACAATTCGGCTTATTCTTTCTCTTTTATTTTTTGCTGAATTCAAAACATAAGAACCGGAAAGCAATGTCCCAGAATAAACTCGGAAATAAATTAATTTGCCGATAAAGGGATCAGCCGCAACTTTAAAAGCCAAAGCAGAAAATTTTTCATCATCTGCTGTTTTGCGGCTAATTTCTTTTTCTGTTTGCGGATCAATCCCTTGAACATCTGACAAATCACTTGGGGCAGGCAAATATTCAACGACTGCGTCTAAAATAGGCTGAACGCCTTTATTCTTTAGCGCTGAACCGCAAAACACAGGCACAAGTTTATAAGATAAAACTGCTTGGCGCAAAGCTGATTTTAAATCTTCCATTGGAATATTTTCACCGGCCAAATATTTTTCCATCAGCTTATCATTATTCTCAACAATTTTCTCTACCATTTTCTCTCGCATTTTTTCTGATTCTTGCACAAATTCCGGCGGTATTTCTTTTTCCACAACCCTTTCCCCCATTTCACCCTCAAAATATATTGCTTTCATTTTAAATAAATCAACAACTCCTTGAAATTTATCTTCTGTGCCCATTGGAATCTGGCAAGCAACAGCATTTTTGGTCAATCTTTTATGGATAGATTCTAAATCGGCATAAAAATCCGCGCCAGTGCGATCCATTTTGTTAATAAAGCAAATTCTAGGAACTTTGTATTTATCTGCTTGATGCCAAACTGTTTCTGATTGCGGTTCAACGCCAGCAACTCCGTCAAAAACAACAACTCCGCCATCAAGCACCCGGAGTGATCGTTCAACCTCGACTGTAAAATCAACGTGACCCGGGGTGTCAATAATATTTATTTGATAATCCCGCCAAAAGCAAGTCGTTGCTGCAGAAGTAATTGTAATTCCTCTCTCACGTTCCTGTTCCATCCAATCCATCACGGTTGTTCCTTCATGGACCTCGCCGATTTTATAAGTAATTCCAGTGTAAAACAAAATACGCTCGGTGACTGTTGTCTTCCCGGCGTCAATATGAGCGATGATGCCGATGTTTCTGGTCTTATCTAATGGGTATTGTCTGGACATTTTCGTGTAACTTGTAACTTATAACTTGTAACTCAAGAACAAACTTGCGTTATAAGTTATAAGTTACACGTTACAAGATTAATACGCAAAATGGGCAAACGCTTTGTTTGCCAGCGCCATTCTTTGTGTATCTTCTTTTTTCTTAAACGCCGCACCGCGGCCAGCTGATGCTTCTAAAATTTCTTCTGCTAAATGCTTGGCCATTGGCTTTCCCGATCGACTGCGGCAAACATTGATAATCCAACGCAAAGCTAAAGTTGTTTTTCGCTCTCCTCTGACTTCATAAGGAACTTGGTAATTTGCTCCGCCAACGCGTCGGCTTTTAACTTCTAAAATTGGAGAAACTTTTTTAATTGCTTGGTCAAAAACTAAAAGCGGATCTTTTTTTGTTTTTTCTTTTATAATATCAAACGCGCCGTAAACAATTTTTTGGGCCACAGATTTTTTACCCCGCTCCATAATATGGCCGATAAATTTGCCCACGAGAGGGTTTTTGTATTTCGGATCAAGATATAATTTCTTTTTAAATTTTCTTGATTTTCTTGGCATTCTTCGTGTAACTTGTAACTTGTAACTTGTAACTCAAGAATAAACTTGCGTTATATGTTATGCGTTACACGTTATAAGATTATTTTTTCTCTTTTGGCCTTTTTGCTCCGTATAAACTTCTTCTGGTATGCCGAGCCTCAACTCCTGCCGCATCCAAATGACCGCGCACCACATGGTAACGAATTCCGGGCAAATCTTTTACTCTGCCGCCGCGAATCATTACAATTGAATGTTCCTGGAGATTATGGCCTTCTCCTGGAATATAAGCAGTTACTTCCATTCCATTTGTCAAACGGACGCGGGCAATTTTGCGCAAAGCAGAGTTCGGCTTCTTTGGCGTCATTGTTGTTACTTTTACGCAAACCCCGCGTTTAAATGGATTTCCTTTTTCCATTGCTCTATATCTTTTTTTAATTTTATTAAAATCACGCTGCAAAGCTGGGGACTTTGATTTGTAAATTACTTTCTTTCTTTTATGTTTGATAAGTTGATGAATTGTGGGCACTTTTCATGTAACTTGTAACTTGCAACTTGTAACTCAAGTTTATAAACTTTTTTGGGTTACATGTTATATGTTACATGTTATATGATTATAAAAAGACAGGAAAAGTCAATTCATCACTACAGACAGTGTAACCGCAAACTTCAGTTTGCGTCCTTTAAATCCTGCCTAAATATAGTTTAACAAATAAAAAAAGGGTGTCAAGACCCACCAGAAAAAATGACACAAAACTGTGTCATTATTACTTTATCTATTAAATTTAATCGTGTAATGCCTTAAAAACTGCTGGCGCATTAAGTATAAAAGTTTGATCGTTGCAAACTATTCTCATAAAAAGAGGGATTTTTACTTTTACTGCTTTGCCTGCTGTTTGCCCAGCATCTTTTTCTTCGCCTCTATCTGCCGCTTCCGGCTCATCATTTTTACATGTTTTGTAGCCAGAAGCATTTAGTATTGCGTCAGCGAACTCTCTTAATGTCAAAATCTGCCTTGTAATTAAAAGATCAAAAACTCTATCTCGAAGGGTAACTACTGTCTTAAGTTCTTCTTTTCCATCCAATGCCTGACTCATTTCTCTTGTAAACTCATCAAATTCAACATATCCGCCAGCTTTTAAAAGACCTTCACCATGAATTAACATTTCCCCATCTTGAATAACGAGAGTAATTTTAGTTAAAACATCAAATCCTTTTCTGAAATAATCATCCCAAAAACCTTGCGCAATCTGCTCAAAAGGAATTTCCCTTTTATAACCTTCGTCGCCTTGCAAAGTACTTATTTCTGTTACTGGAAAACAAGCGGTAAATCCGCCCACTGACAATCTTTTTTCAAAACTACAGCGACTCACCCTCTGCCTTGCTACCCGCAAATTCTTGCTAGTAAGAAGATCGAAACAACGAACAGTTGTAGTTTCATCGCGACTCCCTGCCACTTCGTCAAATATAGCCTTTGCTTCTTCTTGTGTTTTGGCTTCGCGAACTTTTACCAAACTAAAGTCTGTTGTACCTTCAGATATACTTAAAATCAAAAACTGCTCCATATCCCACCTCTCTTTGCCAAAGAGCTAAAACACAGCCTGACTTTGCGGCTGTCTAAGTCCTATTGTTCCAGCTTGCAAAAAATGTCAAGAAGAAATATAATTATATATAAGAAATATGCATTGTTTACAGTCTGTCATTCCGACCGAACCCTGAGCGAGCGAAGCGAGTCGAGAGAGAAATAGAGAAGTCTCATAAATTAAACAAGTACATTTTGCTTTATTTATGAGATTCTTCGACTCGTCGCTCCGCTCCTCGCTCAGAATGACAATTAAATAGAAATATGCAAAACACTGAAAACTCAAAAAACCTCTGGCAGACAATCTTAGGCGTCTCTAAGATAGTTTTTGAAGCTTCGCTGATTGTTTATCTTGCGCTATTTCTAATTGATGAAGTCGCCTCTGGCTTTGTTTCAAATTTCTTCAATACAAATTATCTTCTGGCTGTTTGTATAATCTTTGGCGTTCTTACTGCCTTTGGCCAAAAACACGAGCCAACCCCAAAACCCGAAGCACTAAAAAAATCCGACTACATTTTAATGACCGGCCTTGGAATTTTGGCAGTAATCATTGTTTTTGTAAAAATAAAAACCATCGGCCTAGCCCTAGCCCTGCCAATTTCAATCCTTTCTGGAATTTTGATTTTCTTAATTTCGTATTTGTTTTTAAAGAACGAAGACGAATAAGAGATTTAAGTTTTTGACAGTAAAACAAAATCCGCCCCTTAAAAATTTGGGCGGACTTTTTAACTCAACCACTCTGGACTGAAAGTCCAGAGGTTGGGTTAAGACTCAAGTCCTAGTCCTACGGATTGACCTGAAAAATCTCATCATCTTGTTGATTTCCCTGCTCTTCAATGTATTGCATGATCATTTCGTCAGTCACATTGCCAGAGGTTACACAGAAAAATCCGATTCCCCAGAAATGTCTTCCCCAGTATTCCCGTCTTATTTGTGGAAATTCCTGCTGTAAAAGTCTTGAGCTTCTTCCCTTGATATTCTGGACAATCTTGCTTACAGAGTAATGCGGTGAAATAGAAACAAAGATATGAACATGATCTGGAGAAACATTGCCCCGAATAATATCTACGCCAAATCTTTCACAAATTTGTCTTATAATATCCCTTGTCCTTAATCCTATTTCACCTGTGAGTATTCTTTTTCTGTACTTTGTTATCCAAATCAAATGATACTTACTATCAAACCTGGTATGAGAAGTCACACGGTAATATTGCATCATACCCTCAGTATACTGAAGTTATGGACTAAAAGTCCAGAGATTAGAAACTCAAAGGGTGACATTTAATGCGAATTCATAACATTTGATCTATAGCTAACTAGTGGCTAGTCTTAGTATAAAAATAACCCACTCGCTAAGGCTTAAAATTTCAAGGCATTAAAGTTAACAACTAATCTTTCTTTTATAAAACATAATAAAAAATTTTACCACATTATAACTGAAAAAATCTTCTAACTATTTTTTCTTTTTTCCCTAATGATTTTGCTAAAATTAAGTCTACATAAGTATTAATGTGATATGTTGCTTTTATAAAATCAATTTCTTTTTGACATTGATAAGGAAAAACAAAAACGCTTTTTTGAAGTTGGTAAAAACCCAGGTCCTTCAAAATTTTTCTTAATCTTTCGCGAATATTTTTCATATTCTCGGGTATATCAAAAATTACTATCCACCACCAGCCGTTCCATTTTTTTAGTTTTTTAATCTTCAGCTCCTTAATTTTAATTTCTGAAAGCCGCATTTTACCTTTTCCCGTTAACTTAAAAAAGGTGCCGTTCTTTCTTTCAACTCTAACAATCATCTTTCGTTTCTCTAAATCCCATAGAGTCTTTTTTGTCCGTCGACGGTCAAAATCAGATTTCCTTTTAACAAAATCTTCACCTACAAGAGCAAGATTGGGAAATATAATAGCTGTGGAAATAATAACTCCAGCTCCTAATAACTTTAAAATAAACTTTGCTATTTCTAATCCTTTTTTATTCATGGTCGTGTCTTATTGCTATCGCAATTATACAGGATCATTATAATTATTTACTATTTACAATTTGTGATTTGTGACAACAATTAATAGCTTTTTAAAATTTTTAGAAATAATTCAAAAAGATTATTTTTTACTTAAATTTATTTGTATCTAATTAAAGTATGCACTTTATATCCTTTCAATTTCTCTTCTCCTTTTAAAAAATCTAAAATAATTAAAAAACTAATTCCCACAATTTCGCCTCCCAATTCTCTAACTATTTCACAAGTCGCAAACATTGTCCCGCCAGTTGCCAAGACATCATCAACTAATAAAACTTTTTGTCCGGGTTTAATTGCATCTTTGTGCATCTCAATTGTGTTTGTGGCATATTCTAATTTATAGTCGCGAAAAATTGTTTTCCAAGGTAATTTGCCCTTTTTTCGAATAATCGCCAAACCTGCTCCAAGTTTATAAGCCAAGGCAGCAGCTAAAATAAAGCCCCGAGCGTCAATACCGACAATTACATCAATTTTTTTATTTTTATAAGGCCGGGCCATTAAATTAATTGCCGTACGAAACGCTTTTTTATTTTGCAAAAGAGGAGTAATGTCTTTAAAATTTACTCCTTTTTGCGGAAAATTAGGAATTTCCCGGATGAATTTTTTTAGATTGAGCATAAGTAATTTAAGATTTAAGATTTTCTATATTGCCTTATGCTGTTATTTTAATATAAATATTAAGTACTTTCAAGATAATTCACAATACATTGACCAAATAATAAATTCTGGTAGAATAGAAATCATAAATAGCCTATAGCTTCTAGCTGCAGCTAGCGGTTAGAAATTTCAAAATTAACTAAAAGCTAAAAACTATCAGCTAAAAGCTAATATTATGCCCAAACGCACATATCAGCCAAAAAAATTAAGAAGAAAAAGAAGACACGGTTTTCGACGCAGAATGAAAACAAAAGATGGGCGCAAAGTTTTAGCCCGTCGAAGACTAAAGAAAAGAAAAAGGCTAACAGTTTAAAGGGTAGCCACAAGCTTTAGTTTGTGTAAATTCGCTAACTGAATTTAAAATTTTGTTATTTAGTTATTTATAATTCCTATTTGTGCTGCCTAAAAAATTCCGACTTTCGAAAAAAAAAGATTTTGAAAGAATCCATAAATTTGGCAAGTTTTTTGGCCAAGATTTTCTGGCAATTAAATTAATCAAAAACAATCAAAAAATCTTGCGCTTTGGTTTTCTAGTAAGTTTAAAAATTTCCAAGAAAGCAACGGTGCGAAATAAAATCAAACGCCGGCTACGGGAGTCTGTTCGTCAAAAACTGGATAAAATAAAAACAGGATTTGATATTATAGTTTTTGTCCGGCCAGAAATCGCTGAAAAAAATTATTGGGAAATTGACGCCGCAATTGAAAAAGTTCTTGTAAAAGCAGGATTGTTTAAATAAATTTGAATCTGGAATCTAGAATCTTGCAACTCGAATCGAATAGTGAATAATGAGTCGTGAATATAATTCATAATTCAAGATTCTTAATTCTATTCAAGATTCCAGTTGCCAGATACGAGATTCATTATATGTATTTTATAAAAAACTTTTTTCTTTGGCTAATCAAACTTTATCAGAAAACAATATCTTTAGATCACGGCGTATTTTCAAAGTATTTTGCACCATACGGTTTTTGTAAATATCATCCGACTTGTTCGCAATACGGCTACGAAGCGATTGAAAAATTCGGCTTGATTCACGGCGGCTTTCTAACTATTTGGCGGATATTACGATGTCATCCTTGGGCCCGCGGCGGTTTTGACCCTGTAGTTAAAAATTCTAAATTACAAACACCAAATCCTAAACAATATCTAAATTCAAATATCAAATGACCAAAACGTTTTAGAACTTGTAATTTTGATCATTGGAATTTGTTTGTTATTTGGAATTTGGGGTTTGGGATTTTAATTGATTATGTATCAACTCTACCACACTTTACTTTTTCAACCACTTTTGAATTTACTAATCTGGCTTTATAACTTAATCGGCGACATTGGCGTTGCGATTATTTTAGTTACTGTCTTAATTCGTCTGATCCTGCTTATCCCTTCGCAAAAAGCTCTAAAAGCCCAAAAGACTATGCAAGAACTTCAGCCAAAATTAGATGAAATCAGAAAAAAATATAAAGATGATAAGAAAAAACAAAGTGAAGAGATGATGAAATTTTATCAAGAGAAAAAAATAAATCCTCTCGGCTCCTGTTTGCCAATGTTAATTCAGCTGCCAATTTTATTTGCCCTATACAGCGTCTTTCGTAAAGGGCTCCAAGCAGACAGCATGCAATTTCTTTATTCCTTTGTTGAACGTCCAGAACATATCAACACAATGTTTCTCGGATTTTTAGATATGTTAAAGCCTAATGCAATTTTGGCAGTCGTAGCAGGGATGTTGCAGTTTTTCCAATCAAAAATGATGATGAAAAAGCAAAAATCTACTGCCCTGGGCTCGATGCCAGGACTTGGAAATATTGGCGGGATGATGTCAAAACAAATGACCTACCTAATGCCAGCAATGACTGTTTTTATTGCTCTTTCTCTTCCTTCGGGGTTAGCTTTATACTGGGCGACAACCACGGCAGTTGCAATTTTACAACAGTGGGTTATAATGAGAAACCATAAATAGCTTATAGCTTTTAGCGGCTAAGCAGCTAGCGGCTAGAAAAAAATTCTAATTCTAAAAGCTAAATAGCTACTAGAAGATAATATGCTAGAAATCAATGAAAAAACTATTGAATCATTACAAAATATTATAAAAATCTTGCTCGAGAAGATGTGTGTTAAAGGTAAAATTTTTACAAAAATTATTGAATCGGACAACAAGGAATCTATTTATGTAAATGTCAAAACTTCTGACGCTGATCTTTTAATTGGAGGCGGCGGGGCCAATCTTTCTGCTTTTCAGCATTTAACCAGAGTATTATTTGCCAGGACAAATAAAAATGAAACCGTTCCCTTTATCCTTGATATTAACAGTTATAAAACTGAAAAAGAAGAACATTTAAAAAATATGGCCCTTGCTTTTGCTCATAAAGCGAAAACAATAAAAAAAGAGATTACAATGCCGCCGATGCAAGCTTATGAACGACGAATAGTACATCTAGCTTTATCAGAAGATAAAGAAGTAAAAACTGAAAGTCAAGGAGAAGAACCAGATCGGAAAATTATAATTAAACCAATATTAAAAATATGCGATCTTAAAGAAAAAATTGCTGATCTAAAGTAAACTAGATAACTAATCTCTCATTAATGTTTATTAATTATAATAAAACTATCGGCCTTCCGGTTTTGGCAGTCAAAGCCGGTCAAAAACTTTGCAAGGTTAAAGATTTTGTAATTGATACAAATTCCGGCAAATTTTTAGGGATCTTTTGTATAAAATCAGGATTTATTTTTACAAGTAAATATTTTATTGGGGAAGAAAAAATCAAAAATTTTGGCAAAAATGCCTTAACGATCGAAGATGAAAAAAGCTTAGAAAATCCATACCAAAATGAGACAATCGCGCCGATGATCAAAAAAAGGATAAAAATTAAAAATAATAATGTTTTAACTGAATCAGGCAGTGATCTTGGCGAAGTTAAAAATTTTGAAATTGATCTAATCTCTAATAAATTATCGAAAATTGTTGTCTCGGGCGGGATTTTTCAAGATTTTTTTAGAGGAGAAATAATTATTCCTTATTCCCAAATTGTTTCAATTGGTCGCGATGCAATAATTGTTAAAGATGCAGTTGTAAAACAAATTGAAGGAACACAAGAAACTCAAACAAAAAAAGAACTAAGCGCCACTCCAATATGTATAAAAAGGGGGGTTGGAAGTTAGAGGCTAGAAGTTGGATATCAGAAATTGGAAATTAGGAATTTTTGCTTTTTGCTGCCTGTTGGTCTTCTTGACTAACAGGTTTTAATTATGGTTTTAAGAATTGATTTAAGGTAAAATCGATGCTAAAATAAGTATTAATTGAGAAGGGCGCGAAATTTACACTTCGACTATGCTCAGGATAAATTTCACGCAATCATTAGATTTAACTTTCAACATTAGGTGACAGTTACCAGAGGTGACTGTCACCTGATCAATAACAGTCACCTTAATGTCTTTATTGAAGCAAGTCGCGCAAAATACAATTATCCAAATTGCTGGCAAAATTATTGGCAGCCTTTTGGCTTTGATTAGCGTCGGGTTTATGCTGCGCTATCTTAAACAAACCGGATTTGGCCAATACACCACAATTATCAGTTTTCTTTCAATGTTCTCAATTTTGGCGGATTTAGGCCTATATCTTACTGTAACTCGAGAAATTTCAAAACCAAAAGTCGACGAAAGTAAAATTATCAACAATGCCTTTACTCTAAAACTTGTAAGTTCTCTTATTATCTTAAGTCTTGGACCAATTGTTGCCTTGTTTTTCCCTTATAGTCCGCTTGTCAAATTAGGAATTTTAATTGGCTCAATTTCATTTTTATTTGTTCTTTTAAATCAAATTTTGATTGGCATTTTCCAGAAATATCTAAATATGCTGGCAGTGGCAGTAGGCGAAATAGCAGGAAGAATATTTTGGCTTTTTGGAATTTTACTTGTAATAAAACTCAATCTCGGCTTAATCGCGCTAATTTGGGCAATTGCTTTTAGTAATTTTATAAATTTCCTCATTGTTTTCATCTTGGCGCAAAAATACGTAAAAATTAGACTTGCTTTTGATTTTAAATATTGGAAATATCTTTTAAAAATCGCTGCTCCGCTTGCTATTTCAGTTATTTTCAATTTAATATATTTCAAAGTTGATACAGTTATTCTTTCTGTTTTTAAACCAGAGCGTGATGTTGGAATTTATGGCGCGCCATATAAAGTTTTAGAAAGTTTAATAACTTTTGCCGCGATTTTTGCCGGGATTTTATTACCAATTCTTTCTAAATACATTATTGAAAATTTTGAAAAATTTAAAAGGCTGTATCGCCGCAGTTTTGACGTGATCGCAATTTTTATTCTTCCATTAATTGTTGGAGTTGTGATGCTGGCGCGGCCAATTATGGTTTTTTTTGGCGGCGGTGAGTTTGCCGAATCAGAAAATGTTTTGAGAATTCTAATTTTTGCCTGCGGAGCAATTTATTTTTCTCATCTTTTTGGCAATTCGGTTGTCGCCTGTAATGAACAGAAAAAAATGATGTGGATTTATTTTCTCACTGCTGCCTCTTCTATCATTTTAAACTTTGTTTTAATTCCACCATTTTCTTACTATGGCGCGGCAATTTCAGTTTTAATCTCGGAAATAATTGTCTGTTTCGCTTTAGCCTTAGTTGTTTATAAAAAAACAAGGGTCTTTCCTCAATTTAAAATCTTTGGCAAATCGCTTTTTGCCACAGCAACAATGGCTCTGTTTATTTATTTTGCACCACAATGGCATTTTCTTATAACTGTCGCCCTTGCCTCTCTATTATATTTTGCTATTCTTTATATATTAAGAGGATTTTCCAAAGAAGTGGTTTTAGAAATTATCGGATTAAAAATTGATCAACGATCAATAAATAACAACAATTAATTACCAGTAACCAAATTCCAATGACGAAATAAACTTCAATTTTTAAATCCCGAACAGATTGTTTTAAATTATTTTGATTATTTGATCATTGGCTATTCTTTCGTTATTAGTTAATTGGTAAATTGGTTATTTTGTTGGTTATTTGTTGTCTGTTATTTGTTATTTGATTAATGCCCAAACTAAAAATTTCCAAGGGTTTTAGAAAATTTTTGCGTAAAAAGAAAGCTGAAATAAAACGGCGAGTTTTTGATTTGGCAGAACAAGAAAGATTAATTAAAGAACTTTATCATGATATTCTTTTAAAACATAACTCAACTAATGTAAATAAAAAAGTGCCAACGAGAAAGTCTTAATTTTCAATTTTCAATATCGTTTGGAAATTGATAATTGGTAATTGAAAATTGTATGCCAGCCAGCATCCTTATTCTAAAATTCCCTTACTCTTCGCTTTTAGGCGGAGGGGAATTGCACACAGTTGGGCTTGTTGAAAACCTTAAAAAGAAAGGTTTCAATTTTTATTTAGTTTCTTCTTGTTCTGTCTTGTTATCGTTGTTCAAAAAAGAAAATTGGCCTTCCGAAAAAATTTGGCTAGGAAAAGAACCTGTTACTCCTTTCAGCGTCTTGCTTTTTTTTATATTTTCTCCTTATTTCATTTTTCGGCTTTTTTTTATTTTGCTTTGGTATAAAATAAAATATAGAACTAAAATACTTTATTGCTTAAGCCTTACTGAAAAATTATTAGCATTTTTAGCTTTCTTTTTGGGTTATCGTATTTTTTGGATAGAACATCAATATCCTGAGGCTTGGCTAGCATTAAATCCTTTTTTATTTTTATATCGCTTAAATTCGCGCTTTGCAAAAATTATTGCTGTATCATACGCAGTGCAAAATAGACTTATTGAATTAGGAATTAAACCAAGGCACATAAAGGTTATTTATAACGGGATTGACCTAGATCAACTCAAAGCTCAAAACGCAAAACTCAAAACCACAACTAAAAACTTAAAACTAGTAATTGGCGCAGCTTGTCGGCTAAGCAAAGAAAAGGCAGTGGACGATTTAATCCGGGCGTTTGCCAAAATTATAAAAAAATATCAGAATGTTGAACTCTGGATTGCGGGTACAGGCCCCGAGCGAAAAAATTTAGAAAATCTGGTTATGAATCTAGGACTAAATAATAAAGTAAAATTTTTTGGCTGGCAAGAAGATATTTACAATTTTTTAAATAAATTAGATATTTTTGCCTTAACACCCTATCGCCGTGAATCATTTGGTCTTGCGGTAGCCCAAGCGCAAGCAAGAGGTCTAGCGGCAGTGGTAACTAATATCGGAGGACTTGGCGAAGTTGTGGAAAATGAAAAAACTGGCTTTGTTGTAAAAGCAAAAGATATCAATGCAATTGTCGCCGCAATCACAAAACTTATTAAAAACTCAATCCTCCGAGAAAAAATGGGAAAAGCTGGCCAAGAACGGGTTAAAAAATTATTTTCACAAGAAAAAATGATTGAAGAATTTGAGAAAGAATTTAAACCAACAAATCTAAATGTCAAAGCTCAAATAACAAATCAAACACAAAGCTCAAAATCCAAATATTAAATATTTAGGCATTTGGACTTTGGATTTGATTTGATATTTGGATTTTAGATTTTGGATTTTAATATCATATCCTTGATGCTAAAAAATTCAATTAAATTTGCTGTTATTCTGCTTGCCTGCGTCATTGTCGCGATGATAGTCAGCATTTTCTTTAAACTTTCTCTTCTAATTGTTCCTGCAACTTTTGTATTCTGCGCTTTCATTTGGGCGATTTTTAAAAATCCTACATTTGGTATTTTTGTCGTTGCTTTTCTTTTGCCATTCGAACGAATCGGCTCTTTTGATGTAGTTAATATAACCATTCGTCCTAGTCAAATTTTTGCCTTGGTTACTATCTTGGCTTATCTTTTAGCCTTTTTAGTTAGAAAAGAAAGGTTTAATATTAAAAATCCCTTGCTGATTCCTGCTTTTTTCTTTTTAGGTTTCAGCATTCTTTCGATGGTTAATTCAGAAAATTTCCAGCGCAATATTTCAGTCTTTTTGTTTAATGCTTTTGTTATTGCTGTCGCTCTTATTCTGCCGAATCTTATCAAAAATCAAAAAATATTAACCAAAACTATTTATCTAATATTGTTATCAACTATTTTGGTTTCTTTATTCGGTCTTTATCAGTTTTTAGGCGATATGATAGGATTATCTCCTTCTCTAACCGGCTTGCGCCTTCTTTATACTAAAGCTGTTTTTGGTTTTCCGCGTGTGCAATCTACTTTTTTAGAACCTTTGTATTTTGCCAACTTCCTTCTTATCCCGATTGCTTCATGTCTCTCGTTTTTGCTTTCGCAATTAAAGCAAAGGTATTCTGCCTTGAAAACTTTAGGATTAATCTCTATTCTAGCCCTAGCCAGTATAAATCTAATTTTAACTCTTTCCCGCGGCGGATATATTGCTTTTGCTTTTCTTCTCTGCTTAACTTTTTTAATTTATTTTAAATCTTTTCTTTCTTTAAAACGAATTTTAATTTTAGCTATCATTGGCCTCTTCGCCTTCTTATCTGTCTGGCAGTTTCTAAAATTCACCGGTCAGGAAAAAAATATTCAAGTTTTTTTGGAACATGCTACTGCTATTTCAAAAACTGAAGACGTTGCGACAAAAGAAAGATATACAACATTTTCCAGCGCTTGGGAAATGATCAAAGAACATCCCATTTTAGGTTCTGGCCCAGGAAGTTTTGGTCCTTATGTTGCCGCTTCTCCTTATGTTATGCCTCAAGACGGCTGGGCCATTGTTAATAATTTATTTTTAGAAATCTGGGCAGAAGAAGGAATTTTTGGTCTGATAACATTTTTAGCAATGCTTTTAATAATTATTTTACGGACATTGAAAGCTTGGCAGATAGCCAACCAGACTCGGCAAATATTTTTAAAAACAATCTTGCTTGGATTATTTATTGCCTTTTTAGCTATTTTGGTCCAATATCAAACATTTTCTATTTTGTATATTCTGCATTTTTGGTTTTTAATTGGCATTCTGGTTACCTGCCAAAATTTAATTTTAGAAAAACAAGATGCTTGAATTTTCGGCAATCATTTCTTTCTTAAATAGCTTTGGCTCAGTCGGAGTTTTTTTAAGCATTGCTTTGGGCGGCGAAATTTTACTCTTGGCGGCTGGGGCTTTATCTTCTTTTGGTTATCTTAATTTTTTAGAAATTATTCTAGCTGCTGCAGTAGGTGTAGTTCTGGTAGATAGTCTTTGGTATCTTTTAGGACGAACAGGAAGAAAAATTGTCTTTTTAAAAAATCTAGGTAAAAAGTTTATTAGAAAAGAAAGTTATGATCATTGGGAAAAACAATTTGGGAAATATTCTGTTAAAACAATCCTATTCTTGCGTTTAATTTATGGCTTTCGTGCTTTTATTTTAATGGCAGCCGGCGCGGCGAAAATGAAATTTAGTAAATTTTTTATTTTCAATCTTTTAGGTAGTCTTATTTGGGCAACAATATTTACTCTTTTAGGTTATTTTTTTGGTCACAGTTTTAATCTCCTCAAAAACATGATTGAAAATATTTATCTCTTTGTCCCAGCTGCAGTTGCTTGCATCTTGATTATCATCCTATTGATATATTTTTTAAAAAGAAAATTAAACTTTAAATCTTAATGGATATTTTGCTTATTGCCATTTTCCTTGGTATTTTTACTTTGATCTCCAATAGACGCGTTGTTTGGGGTCTTTATTTAATTATCTTTTTACTGCCGACATATCTTATTCGTGCTAAATTAGGTTTTATTCCTTTTACTTTTTTAGAAGGGATGATTTTGATTTTGGCGGCGGTTTGGTTTTTCAAAAAAATCAAAAACAAACAATTAATAAAAACGTTGCAAGTTGCAAGTTGCAAGTTGCAAGTTTTTAGGTGGCCGATTATTTTATTTTTAGTTGCTGCTGCCATATCTGTCTTTGTCTCGCCAAATCGCCTTTCAGCTTTGGGTGATTTTAGGGCATTTTTTGTTGAGCCCTTGATATTTTTTGTTATATTTTTAGACTTGGTGCGCAGTGAAAAAGAAATTCACTCCCACGCCAAACAAAGTTGTAGTGTGGGGGTGAAAAATATTTTTTATGCCCTTGGCGGCTGCGCAATCTATATTTCCTTATTTGTTATTTTTCAAATCTTTACTGATTTTTTAGTGCCGGGAAATTATTTAAAAGAGGGGCGAATGACAAGTTTTTATGGCTACCCCGCAGGAGTCGGGCTTTTTTTGGCGCCAATTTTAGCTATGTTTATTGGAGTAATAATTGGAGAACTCAAAACTCAAAGCGCAAAACGCAAAGCCAAAACTCAAAACTCAAAATTAAATGTCATTCCGAGCGAGGAGCACATTCGGCAAGCTCAGTGCGGGCTCCGCGACGAGTCGAGGAATCTCACGTCTTTATTTTTCTCACTGGCAGTAGTCATTCTCTCTACCCTCGCCCTCCTTGCCACTAAAACCGAAGGGGCTTATTTGGGTGTTTTAGCGGCAGCATTTTTAATTTTAATGCTTACCCCTTGGCGAAAATGGATAATTTTTAGCACTCTGCTTGTCAGTATCGTTATTCTGGCTATCCCGGCCTCCCGTCATTATGTTATTCAAAAAATTACTTTCTCTGATGTTTCCGGTGATGTCAGATTGGTTTTATGGCAAGGAACTTGGCGCGCGATAATTGCTCATCCTATTTTTGGCGGCGGACTTTCTGGTTTTCCCGATCTTTATAAACAATACAAAGAAAAAAAACATGTTGAACTTTTAAAATATCCCCATAACATTATTTTCAATTTTTGGACAGAAACAGGAATTTTAGGATTAATTTCATTTTTCTGGCTGATTTTTGCATTTTTTAGAAAAATCTCCTTGAGTTACAAGTTACAGGTTACAAGTTACAAGCTTACACTTGCCGCGGCCATGATCGCTCTTCTTGTCTACGGTCTTTTAGATGTCCCCTATTTTAAAAACGATTTAAGTGTTTTGTTTTGGGTTTTAATTGCCTTATCCATAATTTAATGCGATTAATTACCTAGATCCTGCACGAATGCAGGAATCGAATGATTAAATTATTGCAAACATTAGTATAAAATACGCTCTTTTTTAATAAATCTTGGCTTGCGAAGAAATCGTACATAATGTATAATTTTC
>JBFLZX010000008.1:0-43257 GCA_040756075.1 Patescibacteria group bacterium
CCGTCATACCTTCCGGAAATGGTGGCTGAATTTTCTATCAGATTTAGCCATCCCGAAATCTTTGATTCTCCGCTAAACTATCTAGAAAAAACTATTCACACTGTTCCATTTGACTAGGTATACCCAGAACAAAACACTTGACAAAATAGAATAAAGAAGTATAATTAAATGTTCGTTTGGTTTTTTTAGGAGGTAAAAAGATGACGACGATGGATGATCGTTTTTCATTTACAAAAATTTTAGTAACTAAATTAGAGGAATTAGTAAAAACAGACAGGGTTTTTGAAAATAACGACCTGGCGAAAGAATTACAAAAAGAGTATTCAACAGGTTCCAAATCAATTCCAATTAGACATTCAGGTATTGCTATAGTTGTAATTAGACTTTTGCAAGAACAATTAGGCGTACATTTTATTGACGAAGAACATTCTCCGAGTCATTCTGGTTACGATGGAATTTTAGAGTTAATTAAAATTGCAAAAGAATTTTTGTCAATGTTAGCCATGTGAAATTTATGAATAAAATTTTACAACAAGCCAAGTTTTGCGGAAACTATTGATTTAAGACCAAGTTTATACTTGGTTTTTTTATAGAAATAGATATAATTAAAAATAGGAAAAATATTTATGATAGAAAATAACGACTTAATTTTAGAAGAAAAGCGCCTTAAAGCTTTGCGCCGGGAAGTAAAAAAATCTAAAAGAAAATACGCGCCGCGAGGCGGGACGATGGCAGGGCAGGCAAAACGAGCAGAAATGAGCAAATTTTACATCCGATCAAAAAGAAAACCAAAGATTGTGATTGTGGACAAGACAAAGAAATAAATTCAAATAACAAATTTTAAATTTTTAATGAATGATTAAATTTGAAATTTTTAAACATTTGAATTTTAAAATTGATTTAAAATTTGAAATTAAAAATTGGAATTTATTTAAATTATGGACATCGCATTCCAAAATGGCACTAAGATATTGCTAATATTAGCCAATTTATATCCCCTATGGCGTAATTTCAGAATGTGATTTCTATAGGTAACAATAAATGAGTTTAAAAAACAAAAAATCTAATATTTGGATCGGCACTTCTGGCTACAACTATGATCACTGGCAATCGGTTTTTTATCCAGAAAATTTGGCGCAAAAAAAATGGCTAGAATTTTATACAAAACATTTTAAAACAGTTGAACTAAATGTGACATTTTACCGTTTGCCGCAGGAATCTGCTTTTCACGGCTGGCATTGCAGGACGCCAAAAGATTTTTTATTTGTCTGTAAAGGAAGCCGTTTTATTTCTCATATTAAAAAACTGCGCGGCGTAAAACAAGCGGTAGATTTATTTTTTGCGCGGGCAAAGTTATTGAAGGAAAAATTAAAAGTGGTTTTATGGCAGTTTCCGCCTAACTTTAAATTAAAACAAAAAACCAAAGACCAAAAATCAAAAATACAAATCAAAAACAAAAAAATAGAAAAGTTAAAAATGTTTGAAAACTTTTTAAGACTATTAAAAAAATACAAAATCCGTCAGGCGTTTGAATTTCGTGATGAGTCTTGGTTTTGCGAAGAAATTTTTTATTTGCTGAAAAAATACAACTACGCCTTGGTTTTAGCTGATTCTCCGCGCTACCCATTAGCAGAAAAAATTACTGCCGATTTCGTGTATGTCAGATTTCATGGAAGTAAAGCCTTGTTTAGTTCAAATTACACAAAATCTGAGTTACAAAACTGGGCTAAAAAAATAAAGAAATGGCAAAAACAAAAATTGGATATTTATTGTTATTTTAATAACGATGCGCAGGGGTATGCGGTAAAGAATGCGAAAGAACTAGCAAGAATTTTAAATGTTTAAAAATTTAATCATTGAAAATTGATTTAAAATTTAAAATTGATAATTGAAATTTAAAACTAATTTATATCAATGAAATTAATTATTCAGAATAAATTATTATTTCCCGAAATACTAAAAAAATGGCCGCGAGATATTCATAAAAAACAGCGGGCTAAAATTATGATTATTGCTGGATTTCAAGAGATGATTGGCGCCGCGGCATTGACTACGCTGGCGGCATACCGAGTTGGCGCAGGAATTGTAATGTTAGCAGTGCCTGGCCATTTAGAAAAATATTATCGTCAAGTGCCGCTTGAGTGTTTAATTTTGCCCTGTCCGCAAACGCGTGAGGGAAGCATTAGTTTAAAAGCAGAAAAATTAATTTTAGAAAAATCAGTTGAATATGATGTGGTAATTTTAGGACCAGGATTGTCAAAAAACCGCGAGACGCAAAAATTAGTACAAAGATTAGTTGTAAAATTAAAAAAACCATTAATTTTAGATGCTGATGGTTTAAATGCAATGGTCGGGAAAATCTCGCTATTTAGGCGCCGGAAATTTCCGACAATTTTAACTCCGCATGAAGGCGAGATGGCGCGGTTGTGCGAAGTGTCTGCGCAAAAAATTCACAAAAACCGCGAAAAATTTGCCAGCCAAAAAGCAAAAGAATGGAGCGTTGTTCTGGTTTTAAAAGGTTATCAAACAATAATCGCAAATAACAATGTTGTCAATTCAACACGGTCGTGTAAAAACGACAACATTGTTATTATTAATCGATCTGGCGGGCCGAGTTTAGCCACTGCCGGAACTGGCGATGTTTTGTCTGGAGTTATAGCTGTGCTTTGGGCGGAAAATTTAAAAAATCCCGTAAAAGCCGCGGCAACCGCTGTATTTCTACACGGAAATGCGGGAGATAAAGCGGCAAAAAAATTGGGAGAACGGTCAGTTATGGCCAGCGATGTGATTAAATATTTGCCAGAAGTGATTCAGAAAACATCAAAGCATAATCAAAGCATAATCTTGACAGAAAGAAAAAATAAAACTAAAATATAATGAACTTTAAAAGATCAAGGAGGATTCTGTGAAAAAGCTTGCGGCTTTAATGGTTTTGGTGGCAACGGTATTGGCAGGTTTTTGTTCAAAATCAGGCAAAGCAAAAGAAATCAACTGCTGTGAAATCGGTGCAAGTTTAGCCGGCGGCGGGGCAAATTTAAAATGGATGGATAAAAATTGGCAGATGGGGTGGCAGGTAGAATTAAATTTGTCTTACTATTTTAGTAATAATTTTGGTTTACGTGTTTCGCCAGGTTTGATATTTATTCCGCTAGAAAATGCTAATCGTTTGGAAATTTTCGCTTTTCCATTTTCATTGTTGTTGAATTTTCAAATTGGCGAAAATAATTTTCTTACTTTTTCGCCAGGGGCAGGATTTGGACGAGCCGATCTAGAGCATCGTTATTATTACTATCAAAGTTATAGTTATTATTACCATTATCAGAATTACTACGACTATACGATTAATGCGGCAATGGGATTTCTTTTTATTGGAAGCGTGGAATTTAAACAAAGAATTGCTAATTGTGTTTTTGTGAATTTTGGATTGACTTTTGAATATGCAAAGTTTGAAAATTTTCCTGATCTTTATTTTATTGCACCAAAAATAGGAATTTCCGCAATCTGGTAAATCTAAAAAATAAGATGCTATCTAGAGCATCTTTTTTGATAAATCCCACACCTTTCATCCCGATCTACCCCGATGGATCGGGGTGAATCGGGACGAAAGGCTCTAATTTTTTGACCTCAAAGCAAGAGAGGCGGGATATTTTAAAAGGTGTGGGATAAAATTCAATTATTTTTTTAAGTTCACTTCTTAAAAATCATCATCAAGCAATAGCATTGACAATTTTTAGAAGGCGCTTATAATAAAATGGTTCCTTACTGTTTTATACGAGGAGGGCCTTATGCAACGATGGAATTGTAAATTTCCTTATATCATTGAAGAAAAAAAGGGGAAGGATAATGACGCAGATTTTAACTTTTGATGAAGTTGCAAGATTAAATATATTTCCGTTAATTGTCGGGGTTGATCAAATTCGTAGATTTTTACCATTAAGTTATCCGCCGGGTTTGCTTTGCGGTTTTAGTGAAGAGGAAATTTTAGCTTTTGAAAGGCAGGCGCGAGAAGATTTTGATATTCCGAAAAATAGAAAACCGCCAGTCGCAATGGTTTTGGTTCCAGCAAAGACTTTAAACAATGCTAATGACAAAGTAAATCTTACTTTGGAAAGATTTTTGTTGACTTTTGGTATTACAGCAATGTATGATACGGATGGAGCGAAGACAATTAATGAGGGTATAGGTTTTCTTCTACAAAAAATACTAAAAGAATTAGAAAGGTGTTTCGCAAGCATTGATTTTAAACATTTAGTTTTAATGACATATTTGGTGCCAAATCCAGTGTATCTTGGAAAGGAACCAAGTGCGCAAAAAAGATTAGCCCGAGATCGCGGAGAAGTAATTTTTGACTTTGCCGAAGCAATTTTTTGTCAATTAATGCTCCGTTGTTCAATGAGTGAGATTATTGGTTTTAATGTTGGAGAGGAAAAACCTGATTTGCCGCGGTTAAGCAATATTCCATTTTTTTCCATAATAGATTTTCAAATAAACCCGATTGTCTTTTATTTTGATCGTGGATATCATGGTCTTTATTATCGGCCAATGCATAATAATGAAAAAATATTAGCTTGTGTTGGTAAAATTGGATATCTATATTGATTTTTTTGTGGAATAAATTGATGCTGCCAAAATCCAAAACATAATTATGAGCTTAATAACGAGCTCTTTTTATTTTCGGCAGCGAGGAAGAAATGTAAGCAAGTTTACATTTCGACCGAGCAAACCGAAAATATAGTAGAGGAGCGAAGCCCTCCTCTTACTCTATTAATCCACAGCTACTATTTGACAACTTTAATGAAAGTTGTAAACTTAATATCAAATGATTTATGATTAAAGCTTTGAATCTTACAAAAAAATTTAATAATTTTACTGCTCTTGCTGGCGTGTCTTTTGAAATTGACAAAGGAGAAATCATTGGTTTTTTAGGTCCAAATGGCGCGGGTAAAACAACAACAATGAGAATTTTGACTGGTTTTATGCCTCCGACTTCTGGACAAGTTGAAATTGATGAAAAAGATATTTTTGAATATCCAGATGAAGTAAAAGAAAAAATTGGTTATTTGCCGGAAAACAATCCTCTTTATTTAGATATGGAAGTTAATGCCTATCTAGATTTTTTAGCTCAACTTAAACATTTAAAAAAAGAAGGTCGAAAAACACATATTAGCCAAATTCTACAAAGCTGCGGTCTTTGGGAAGTAAGAAATCAAATTATATCTAGACTTTCTAAAGGTTATAAACAACGAGTCGGATTGGCTTCTGCTTTGGTTGGCGATCCAGCAATTTTAATTTTAGACGAGCCAACTTTGGGTCTTGATCCAAAACAAGTTGTAGAAATTCGTGATTTAATTAAAGGTTTTTCTGGCAGAAAAACAGTTTTTTTATCAAGCCACATTTTATCAGAAGTGGAAGAAATTTGCTCCCGCATCATTATTATCAATAAGGGAAAAATTGTCGCTACCGATACTCCGGAAAAATTAACTTCAACTCTTTTGGGCACCGAACGAATCATTGTAAAAATTCGCGGCGATATTAACCAAGCGGAAAATGTTATTAAAAATATTCCCCAAGTTAATTCAGTTATCCAGAAAGATAATTGCTTAGTTGTTGAATCTAAAAAAGGAATTGATCTCCGTGAACAAATCGCTAAACAGATTATTAACGCCGGCTTTGATCTTTTAGAGATTAAAAAAGAAACGCTTGAGCTGGAGGATATATTTTTAAAACTTACAAAATAAGTTTTAAATTCAAAATTCAAATTACAAATTTTAAATGAATTTTAAATTTTAAAATTTAAAAATTGATCAAAAATTTAAAATTAAAAATTGGAATTTTAAGACATGTCCAACATTCTCACTATCATTAAAAAAGAACTCTACTCATATTTTTTTTCGCCAGTTGCTTATGTTGTTTTTACAATGTATTTAGTTTTGGCGGGTTATTTTTTTACTGTAATTTTGTTATTTACAAAAGAGGCTTCGCTTTCTGGCGCATTTTATAATATTGTAATTACTTTGCTTTTCATTATCCCTTTAATTACAATGCGGCTTTTTGCCGAAGAAAGAAAATTGGGAACTTTGGAAATTTTGCTGACAAAGCCGGTAAAAGATTTTGAAGTTGTTTTTGGAAAATTTTTTGCTGCGGTAATATTTTTTATCGCGATGTTAGCTACAAGTTTGGTTTATGTTGCGATTTTATTTAAATACGGAAATCCGGATATTGGTCCGCTTGTCAGCGGTTATTTAGCGGTTTTGTTTGTTGGAATGGCGTTTATTGCCCTAGGTTTATTTGCTTCAACCTTGAGCGAAAATCAAATTATCGCCGCGGTAATTTCTTTTGCCCTAATTCTTTTGATGTGGATTTTAAATTGGGTATCCGGACAGCTTGGAACTAGCCAAGAAGGACTACTTTCTTATTTTTCATTATCGTATCATTTTGATGATTTTATCCGGGGTGTAATTGATTTAAAAGGACTAATTTATTATTTATCATTTATTGTTTTTTGGCTATTTATAGCTTTAAAGTCGATTGAGGTTAGAAAGTGGAAATAAACATCGCAAAACGTGTAACATATAACTTATAACCCAAGAATCAAAACTTGCGTTACAAGTTACAAGTTACAAGTTATACGAAATGTGAAATTCAAGGATATTTTTCAAAAAATAAAACTTAATTCTAAAAAATATCTCCGCAAGATAGGTGAAGTTTTAGGTTTGCGTCAAACAAAATATGGTGCAAATACAATTTTAGCAATTTTAATTGTTTTAGGTATTTTAGTCTTAATTAATTTTATTTTTTATAAAGAAAATATTCGTTTTGATTTGACGAAAAATAAAAAATTCACTCTTTCTGACCAGACAAAAAAAGTACTCAAACAAATTGATCAGGAAATTAAAATTGTAAGCTTTTTTCAAAAAGAAACCCAAAGCGAAGCAGAAAATTTATTAAAAGAATATCAGACGCAAAATAAAAAAATAAAGGTAGAATTTATCGATCCCGATGCCAAGCCGGCTCTTGCCCAAAAATACGGCATTGAACGATATGGAACATTAGTTTTAGAAATGGGGGATCGAAAACAAGAAGTAACTGAAGCTTCGGAAAGTGATATTACTTCTGGAATTTTAAAACTTATTAAAAAGGAAAAAAAGAAAATCTATTTCTTAACTGGGCATGGAGAAAAAGATATAGAATCAGGCGGTGATCGAAGTTATACTCAAATTAAACGCCAGCTTGAAAAAGAAAATTATGAAGTAAAAACTATAAATTTAATCACCAAGCCGGAAATACCGCGCGATGCGGCAGTTTTAATTATTGCTTCCCCAAAAAATAAAATTTTAGACAAAGAAAAAGAAATTATTTCAGATTTTTTAGACAAAAACGGCAAAGTACTTATACTTTTAGATCCTAAATCAGAAGTAGAAGAAGAAGTTGGGTTTTCAGATATTTTGGCAAAGTGGGGGATTGAGACAAATAATAATTTGGTTATTGATCCGGCCAAATATTTTTTGGAAGATGTTGGGACAATTGTTATTGATAAATGGATTTTACATAAAATTACTGAAAATTTACCAAGCGTATTTTTTCCCGGTGTTTCAAAAGTTTCGCCGAAAAAAGATTTACCAAAAGATATTACAGTTCAATCCTTAGCAAAAACCAGCAATAATTCCTGGCTTGAGGCAAATTTTGGAAACCGAAATGTGAAATTTGATCCTGGCCAAGACGAAAAAGGACCTGTATCTATCGCGGTTGCGGCGGAAAAAGAAAAAAAAGACAAGGCAAAAAAAACAGGCGCAAGATTGGCAGTTTTCGGTGATTCAGATTTTGCCGTTGATGCATTTTCGAATATTTTGTCAAACCAAGATTTATTTGTTAATACCGTTAATTGGCTTGCCGAGGAAGAGGAGCTTATCTCAATTCGGCCAAAAGAAGAAGAGGAGCGCAAAGTTGCGCTAACAGGATCGCAATCAAAATTTGTGTTTTATCTGACAGTTGTCGGCATGCCGCTAATTGTGATTGTGGGGGGAGTGGCTGTATGGGTTAAACGCAAACGCAAGAAATAATGTCAAATCTTAAATGTTAGATGTAAAAACCAAATGTTAAATGAAAAATCTAAAAATATAAGACATAGAGCCTATTATTTTGCATTAGATATTATTAATCTAGTTAAGGATTTTCCTCAAAATAAAATTTATTTAATATTTATTGATCAACTTTTAAGAGCAGCTACTTCAATTGGGGCTAATTTAATTGAAGCAAAAGCCTCATCTTCAAAAAAAGATTTTATTAAATTTTATCAAATTGCTTTGAAAAGTTGTCATGAAACAATTTATTGGCTTTATCTTTTAAAAGATGCAAAATTAGTAAATATGCAAAAGTTAAAGCCATTACTTGATGAATCCGCAGAAATAAGTAAAATGATTGGTTCAGCTTTATTAACCTTAAAAGGAAAAAAATAAGATTTAAGATTAAAGATTTGGATTTGACATTTGACATCTTACATTTAACATTCAACTAATGAATAAATTTATAAATCAATTCAAGAACTTCCGCTTCAAAGGCACAGTGATAATGTTCTTGATTTTTGTTGTGCTTTTAGGCTTTGTTTTGCTTTTTGAAAAAAAACGGCCGACGAAAACTGAAGAAGAATTAACTGGAGAAAAAAAGGAAACATTTACTGTTTGGGATATTAACAAAGATGAAGTGCAAAAGCTGGAAATTTCATACAAAAATCAAAATTTTAAAATTGTAAAAGAAGAGGATAAGTGGCAGGCTTTAAAGTCGCGGGGATTTGAAGCTAAAAAAGAAAAAGTCGATGAGATTTTGGAAGATTTAGTAAAATTGGAAGGCGAAAAGAAAATTACTGAAGCAAATTTAGCTGATTTTGGGTTGGATAAACCAGAACTAAAAGCTAAAATCACTCTTAAAAACAGAAAACAATTTGAATTATTGATTGGCAACGAAAATCCTGAAAAGACAAAAAATTATGCTAAACGCAGCGATGAAAATTATGTTTTTTTAGTTGATCAAAGTTTAAAAGAAAGCTTAGAAATAAAAGAAGGGGAATTGAAGAAGTAATTTATCCTGCATTTTTTGAAATACCCTACATCTTTTTAACAATAAATGACTTTGAATTTATTTTAAATTTTTTAACTCTTTTAAAGCTAAAAAGGTATAGGGGCAAAATGATCAGAGTCTTTTGTTTTGATATATCAAGACGAAAGACGCAGAATTTATTAATGATAAAGTGATAAAACGATACGGCTGTATCGTTTTATTATAAAGATTACTTTTTTAGACATACTACAAAAACCGCTCGAGACAGGAATTTTAGTAAACTAAATTTTGGCAAGTTTTTTGAATTTATTAAATTCCTTAGATTTCAGATATTACTAAAATTAATGACTTGAGACAGAGATTTTAGTAAGTTAAAAATAGAGGTTAATAACAATTTTTAAAAAAATAATCATTTAGAAAATGATTATTTTTATTTATTAGTAATATCTTGTTGGGCTTCGATTTTTTGTTCAGGATCAAAAATTCCTATATGCAGACTATCTTCTTCATCAGATAAAACCAAAACACAAGGAAGTGGATTTTTAGTCGGATTTCTAAGATCTAAAGGATTTATAGAAAGCATTGTTAAAAATTTTCCTAACGTTCCGCCAGATCTAAACCTTTTTACAAAGAATAAATAGCAAGTTTCAAGCATTCGTTCCCATTCTTGAGGAGTTTTTGGCGGTCTTGTAAGCGCTTTAAATTCAAAGCTAGTAAAACAAGCCCTTGTTAATTTTTCTTGATCATCTAAAGCAAGAGATGGTGCATCTTTTCGCATTCGAGTTAATCCAAACGTCCATTTTGCGCGAGTTGTCAATCTTCTATATTTTGTTAAATCTTTTTCTTTATCCATTCGTAAATACACTTTTCCTAATTTTTCTAAGTCGTTAATATCTAATCCACCTGGAATCATTTCAAACTCGTCATGTCCCCAATTTATTAGTTGTATTACTTCTTCGTTAGAAAAGTCAAAAACTGGAAAGACAAGTCCTTTTGTTATAACTGGAGCTAAAAGTCTTTTCGCCTCATCTATTCTGTCTTCTATGTCAATCGCCATCGCTATACCTCCTTTGATACCAAAGAACAAGTTAGTTTAATATTAACATAACATTATAAAAAGACAATATTTTGTTAATTTTTATTTGACACGCGTTAATTCTTTTGCTTTAATAATTTGTTGTTGGTCAAAACCGACAACCCGTTCATTTTTGAAATTTGGAGGACTTATGGGAAGAAAACGGCCAGAAGAGAGATTATTGCTAGTTAAAGCGCTTTTTGGCCTTGGACTTTCTTGTTCAGAGATTGCCAACTTAATTGGAATCTGCGCGGCGTCGATTTACGATGATTTAAAAATACTTGGTGACGCAGCGGCTTTTCCTGATCGTCCGAAAAAGCCAGAAGAAGTGTATCAGAATGTTTTTAGAGTTTATGCTGAACGTAGAACTAGTTTGACGCTTGAAAGCTTAGGTTTATATTTAAGCAAAGAGTCAGAATTTGAAAAAATTATCGCGCAGTGGTTAGGAATCGAACAAATTTCAGCGTTTTTTGAAGGTGTGGCGAGAACAGTTTTACAACTTAAGGTTCCTGGATATCCTAAAGACCATTTAGGTTACGCAAAACTTATTGGCGCGATTTTTGACGAATGGGTAGAAATAAATTATCAGAGCCTTACTCTTGGGATATTTAGAGCGGAAACAGCCGTAATTTGGAATGAATATTTTTGTGATGTTGCAGAAACTAAAATCCTAGCGCCGCGATCTCGCAATGAAGTTGAAAGAGAACTTGTAGTTCGCTGCTTAATGGAATATCGATCGCTTATTATGCCGAATTGGCCAGATGAAGTTTATGCGGTTATTGATAAAGAACTTGCGAGGCTTCAAACAAGAGAAGAAGAGGTGTTGCGTTGTCACTTTGGAATTGGACAGGAATTTATGACCTTAAAAGCAATTGGAGAAGAAAAACTACACGTCGGACAAGAACGTGTTCGTCAGATTGAAGCAAGGGCCTTGCGAAAACTTCGCCATCCAAGCCGTTTAGGAAGATTGCGATTTCTTGTCGAGCCAGTTGATGAAATAGTAAAATGGCGTCTTAAACAAAGGCAAATAGGCCAACTATTGTCAGAAGACGATGAAGCGCTTCTTAAAAAAATATTAGGCCCTGAAAAAGTTGGAATTACTGCAACGCAGCCAGCATCAGATTTATCAGCGTTATTGCTTAAACGAGTTGCTGATCTTGATTTTTCTGTGCGGGTGCAAAATTGTTTAGAAATTGCCGGAATTGTTTATCTTGGCGAGCTTGTCCAGAAAACCGAACAGGAACTTTCAAAAACAAGACATTTTGGCCGCAAGTCATTAAGAGAAGTTAAACAAGTCTTAGCTGAATTAGGATTATCGCTGCGTGAAGAATCGCAGTAATTGAGTGAAAAATATAAGCTACTAAATAACAGTAGCTTATTTTGTTGTAGAGTCGTTAACTTCTAACTTCCATTACTTGGGGATAATTTTTTGATTTTAAGATAATTTTGTGATATAATAAAATTGCGGAATGGAAACCCCGTTAGAAATTTAAATTTCTAATAAATCTTAAATTTCTAAATAATGGGGTTTAAATTTGAAACCATGAAAAATTTATTTAAGATTTTTAACAGAGTAGAGAAAAGACTCATTATTAAAAGCGCGATTTTTGGCGCTGGTTTTTTATTGTCGGCGTTGTTTTTTACATCTGCCAATGCTCAAGTATTAACGGAGGCGCAAAGAGGTTTAATTTTGAACAAACCAGCAACGGTTTTTATTTCCACTTATTACGAAGGTTCAGTAATTATCCAAAGCAGTGCGGATTATCCGCCTTTATCAGGCAAGTCTTATTCATTTAAAGCTGGAGCCGTTGGATCGGGTTTTGTAATTAATCCCGATGGTTACATTTTGACTAATGGTCATGTTGTAAAATTCGAAGATGATTTATTAGGTTATGAAGCAATTCGCGATGTTATTACGCCAATAATCGAAGATGTTTTAGCAATTGAGTTTTCAAAAGCCGCTAATCGCACGCCAACCCAAGCTGAAATGGATGCAATGATGCCAGCAATGATGCAAGAGCTTGGCGGAGAAGCAGAAGCAATTAACACTTTTTATACTGCTTATAAAGCTGGGGAATTAAAATTAGACAATATAAAAAGAGATGTCTATGTTCAGCAAGGAGCTTTTGTTTCTGGCAAAAAGATTCCAATCAAAGAAGGAACGAAAGCTGATGTAAAAGTTGTTGATTTTGATGGTTTTACTGCTGAAGGCGAGGTTAAAGGAAAAGACATTGGCATAATAAAAGTTCCGCAAAATAATATGCCAACTACAGTTTTAGGCGATTCGGATAAAGTGGCGGTTGGCACAAGAATCAATGTTGTTGGTTATCCAGGAACCGCGACTTTTCAAGATTTTTTAAGTAAAGAAAGTCAGCTTGAACCAACAATGACTGCCGGCATAATTTCGGCGGTAAAAACAATGAAAGATGGAACAAAAGTTCTCCAGACTGACGCCGCTCTAACTTATGGTAATTCCGGCGGTCCAGCTTTTATTGAATCAACTGGCGAAGTAATTGGCATTGCTTCGCTTGTCGCCACAGAAAAAGGAGAGCAAAAAGTCGGATTTTCATATTTACGACCGTCAAATATTGCCCGCGAGTTTTTAACAGGAAATAATATTCAAAATAAACAAGGTGCAACTGATACCAGTTACCGAAAAGGGTTGGATTTATTTTATGCCAAAAAATATTCTAAAGCAATCGAAGAATTTGAAACCGCTCTGCGCCTTTATCCAAAATTAATTGATGTTCAAGACTATATCACAAAAGCGCAAGAGGGGATTGCCCGTGGTGAAGAAGTTAAAGAATTTCCTTGGGGTTGGGTTATTGCCGGCAGTGTAATTGTCGTTTTTGGATTCATAATTTTAGTGATTATTATTGTTATTTTAGTCGCGCGGCGAAAAAAGAAAATAACACCGCCGCCTGCTTAAAATTACTACGTTAGTCTTGATAAACATTAACAATATCGAGCAGCCATCTTTTATACACAAAAGATGGCTTTTTGTGCTTGAGGTTTTTTAAATTTTAGGATAAAATAAATAATAAGTAAAATACATTAAAAAACCAACCAAAATGTTGCTTGAAAATAAAAAATTAAAAATTAAACATTTAATCGGAAATTTGGCGATTATTCCGTCGCCATTTTATTTAATTTCCGAAGTTTTACGTTGGGAAGTGCCTTTTTTGCGAAAAATTGAAAGTTTTAAAAATGGCCGCTACATTGGAAAAGCAAATATGGCTTTGCTTAAACCAGGAAGATATGACGGGGTAGAATTAACAATGTGGGGACTTTTTGATGAAAATTGGCAAATAAATCAAAAACGTCTCATAAGCTATCAAAAAAGCAAAATTCCCTTTTATACCTTTCACGGCTGTTACGAAGCGTTTCCGCGCAAATTCAAAAATGCTTATCTAAATCTTGCAGAAAAAAATCCAAAAATAAAAAAGGCGATTAAATCCCATATTGATGCTGCTGCCGCCTTAAAGCGTGACCAAAAAACTATTTTAGTTTTTCATCCAGGAAAAGTCATAAATTCTAATAAAAATGAAGGAATAAATAATGTCTTAGAAAATATTACTCCTTTACTAGATTATGCCAAAAAAAATAATGTAATTATTACTTTAGAAAATATGCCTTATTACCTTGATCGAGTTGAATTTTTTGATAATGCCTCGAATTTTGAATATGTTTTTAAAAAAATCAATCACCCTAATTTAAAAATTATTTTTGATTGGGGACATCTTAATACTCAAAATTTGCGTCATTCTAAAGAAAACAAAACTCATAATTATTTTGAAAATATTAACAATTTTATCAATATTGTTGGGAAAAATATTGTTCATGCCCATATTCATTACAACCAGTCGCATTTTAAAAACCCAAACGATAATGAAGTAAGTCCGCTAAAAAATTTTATTATTAAAAAACTGTTGCAAACAAAAATAGGAAATTCATTTAAAAAAAGTGCCTTTATTGAATCGCTGGATCAACATCTGGCGCTAAATAAAATTGAAAACCAATATTTAAAAGACTACACAAAAACAATACAAAACTTAATGGAAAAATCCAGCATATTAGATTATGGTTTTATCACTCACGAAATTGTTCCTCGCCGGATTTTTAAATTTTTTACTTACCAAACAAATGGCGCGGATTTTAATGATTATCTTAAAAGCCTAAAAATATTTAAAGAAATGATAAATTAAAATAAATTTTTATGGTTGATGTAATTATCATCGGCGCTGGACCGGCAGGGCTGACCGCTGGTATATATTTAGCGCGTAAAAAGATAAAAACGTTAGTAATTACAAAAAATATTGGTGGTCAAACTTTAGAAACTGCAGAAATTGAAAATTATTTAGGATTTCAGTACATCAGCGGACTCGAATTAGTTAAAAAATTTAAAGATCATGTAACTAAATTTAATGAATTGGAATTGCTAAATAATACGGAAGTATCTAAAATAGAAAAGCTTGGCAATTTTTTTGAAGTGAAAACAAAAAACGGCAAAAAATATACTTCAAATGCGGTAATTTTAGCGCAAGGAAAATCGCCGCGAAGATTAAATGTTCCTGGCGAAAAAAAATTTTTGGGCCACGGCGTGACCTATTGTGCAACCTGCGATGCCCCGTTTTATGGCAATAAAGTTGTTGCAGTGGTTGGCGGAGGGAATGCTGGATTAGAAGCGGCTTTGCAGCTTGTAAAAATTGCTAAAAAAATTTATTTAATAGAAATAAAAGATAAGCTTGCCGCTGATGCAATACTTATTAACAGATTTTATAAATCAAATAAAGCTGGGGTTTTATTGAATACAAAAGTTGAAGAAATAATCGGTAATAAATTTGTAAAAAGCATCAAGATATCTCAAAAAAATGAAATAAAATTTTTAGAAATTCAAGGTTTATTTATTGAAATCGGTTTAATTCCGAATACTAGTTTTGTAAAAAATTTAGTAAAATTAAATAAAACCGGGGAAATTATTGTGGATAAAAGAAATAAAACATCGCAAGAAGGTATATTTGCCGCTGGCGATGTTGCCGATGTGCCGGATAAACAAATTATAATTGCCGCCGGCGAAGGAGCAAAGGCTGCCTTAAATTGTTCGAAATACTTAATTAATTTAAAAACATAAAATTATAAATCATATATCATATTTATGCTTGAAAAATTTTTTCTTATTCTTTTAATTTCTACGGTTTTTAATTTTAATTTTTTATCGTCGTCAACACTGGAAATTCAAAGTGATTTTCCAAAAAAAACCGGCGAATCTTTTGGCGTTAAAATAAATGCAAAATCTGCGGTTGTTATTGATGCTAAAGCAAAAAAGATATTGTTTGAAAAAGAGGCCCATAAAAAACTGCCGCCGGCAAGCTTAACGAAAATTATGACGGTGCTAGTTGCTTTAGATTCAAATATAAAACTAGACCAGCCAATAAAAATTTCAGAAAAATCTCAAAAGATGATTGAAAGAACGGTAGGTCTTGAAAAAGACGAAGTTGTTAAAGTTAAAGATTTAATTGCCGGAAGTCTTATTGCTTCGGGTAACGATGCGGCCCAGGCTCTCGTCGAAGCTGTATCAGGAAGCGATATTTCAAAATTTATTGATAAAATGAATGAAAGGGCGGCAAAACTTAATCTTGTCAATACTCATTTTGAAAATCCTACTGGCTTAGATAGCGAAAATCAGTTTTCATCGGCTTATGATTTAGCAATTATTTTTTCAGAAGCAATGAAAAATTTGACCTTTCGCGAACTGATTGCGAAAAAAAATTACGAAATTATTGCAATAACTCCAGAAAAAACACATAAATTTGAAACAAGTAATCATTTATTAAGAGATGATTACCCGCGAGTTTTTGGCGGAAAAACCGGCTATACCGATAACGCGGGTTATTGTTTAATTAATTTAGCTAAAGATAAAAATAATAATCAAATTATTACTGTAATTTTGGGAGCGTCTTTAAATGAACAACATTTTCAGGACACCAAAGCTTTAATCGACTGGACTTATCAAAATTATAAATTTCAAAAATGAATGAAATTCAAGATGTCGAACTCTTTAAAAATATAACTAAAGTTCTTTTGCTTTCTGCAATTGCCTTTGTTGCGGCAATTTCTTTAACGCCATTATTAACACATATTTTGTATAGATACCGGCTTGGTAAAAGTATTCGAGCAAAAGGCGCTCCAATTTATACTGCCTTACATCAAAAAAAAGCTGGAACGCCGACAATGGGAGGAATATTAATTTGGATAACAATGCTGATTCTGGCAGTTCTATTTTGGATATTGGCTAATATTTTTTCAGATAACTGGCTTTTGGGCTGGCTTAATTTTTTAAATCGGCCAGAAACCTTGCTTCCGCTTGGCGCTTTGGTTGCGACAGCGATTGTCGGTCTTATTGATGATTTAATGAATGTTTTTAAAATTGGACCTAGCGGCGGCGGTCTGCGAATGAAACATAAATTAATTTTATATACCTTAATTGCTGCCTTTGGATCGTGGTGGTTTTTTTATAAATTAGGCTGGGACACAATTCATATTCCAGGAATCGGGGATTTTGCGATTGGCTGGCTTTATATTCCTTTGTTTATCTTTATTATTGTTGCCAGCGCTTTTTCAGTTAATGAAGCGGACGGCCTAGATGGGTTGGCAGGCGGAATTTTACTTGCCTGTTTTGGCGCTTATTCTGTTTTAGCTTTTGCTCAAGGGAAAATTAATTTAGCCGCTTTTTGCGCGGTAATTTGCGGAGCGTTATTGGCCTTTTTATGGTTTAATATTTATCCGGCGAGATTTTTTATGGGTGACACTGGGGCAATGAGCTTGGGCACAACTTTAGGGATTATTGCGATGCTGACAAATTCAGCTTTAGTTTTGCCAATAATTGGTTTGCCATTGGTAATTGAATCTTTGTCAGTAATAATTCAAATGATTTCAAAAAAATTTTTTGGTAAAAAAATTTTTAGATCAACGCCAATTCACCATCATTTTGAAGCAATTGGTTGGCCGGAAACTAAAGTAACAATGAGATTTTGGATTGTTGCCGCGGTTTCCGCTGCGCTTGGTTTGGTGATTGGACTGATTGGACGTGGGTAGTAAATAAAATCCTAATCTCGAAATCCTAAATAAATTAAAATTTTCAAAATTCAAATCCCAAATTAAAATTTTGCGAAACAAAATTTATGTTGTGAATTTAAAAAATTTGGATTTAGATATTGTTTAGAATTTCGTACTTAGGATTTAGAATTTTTTAGCAATGTTTTATGTATAAATCTAAATATAATGAAAAAAACAAGGTACAGAAAAAAGCTTAAGATAGCGATTATTATGGGTGGTAAAAGCAGCGAGCATGAAGTTTCGCTTAAATCTGGCCGTTCTGTTTTGGAAAATTTAGATAAAAGAAAATACATACCTTTGCCAATTTTAATTACAAAAAAAGGGGTATGGCAGACAAAAAAGACGAAAAATACGATTGATACCTTAAAAATTTTGCAAAAAACTGACGCAGTAATTATTATGCTCCACGGGCCTTTTGGCGAAGATGGAACTGTCCAAGGACTTTTAGAACTTTTTGATTTACCTTATGTTGGCGCCGGCGTTTTTACTTCTGCTTTATGTATGAACAAAATAAAGACGAAAGAAATTATGAAGGCTAATAAAATTTTAACTCCTGACTATGTTAATTTTTTGAAAATAGAATGGCAAAAAAATAAAGAGAAAATCTTAAAACAAATTACAAAAAAATTAGGTTTTCCTAATGTTGTAAAGCCAAATAATCTAGGTTCAAGTATAGGTATTTCGATTCCTAAAAACAAAAGGCAATTACAAAAAGCTATAAATTTAGCCCTAAAATATTCAAATCAAATTTTAGTTGAAGATTATATTAAAGGCAAAGAAATTCACTGCGGCGTAATTGGCAACGAAAAACCTTTAGCCCTGCCTCTTGATGAGGTTAAACCGAAAAGAGAATTTTATGATTATAAAGCAAAGTATAAACCGGGAATGTCAGAACATTTAACACCCGCGCCGCTTTCTTTGGAATTGACAAAAAAAATTCAAAAACAAGCATTAGAAATTTATAAATTAGTTGAAGGTGATGGTTTAGCTCGGATAGATTTTTTAATCCAGAAAAATAAAGTGTATTTTAATGAAGTAAATACCATTCCTGGTTTTACCAAAACAAGCATTTTACCAAAAGAAGCAGAAATTGCAGGAATTAGTTTTCCGCGGTTTTTAGATTTATTGATTGGGTATGCGTTGGAAAAACACAGAGTCTAAAAATCTCGAATCTAGAATCTCGTAACTCGAATCGAATATTGAATAATGAATAAATGCCAAAATCTAAATATCAAATGAAGCTCAAAATCCTAATGTCAAATATCAAACTTTTGACATTTAAGCATTTGACATTCATTTGGCATTGGAGCTTTGACATTTGGATTTAAAACCAAAAATCAATATTCAAAATTCTAGTTGCTAGTTGCAAGATTCAAGTATTATGCGTACCATCAAACGCACTGAACCAGAAAAAAATTTATCATTTGTCCCACTTTCAAGGATTTTATTTGTTATTTTCATAATTTTAATTATTTATTTCCTTTTTTATTATAATTATTTTCAGATAAAAAAAATTGTTGTGATAAATAGCAAGATAACTCACGATTACGAAATTGAAGAAAATGTGTTTTCAACTCTTTCGACTAATCGTTTTTATATTTTTCCGGGAAAAAATATATTTTTGATAAATAAACAACAAATAGCCACGAATTTAAAAAATAGATTTTCAAATATTAACGATGTTAGTGTTTCACGGATATATCCGGATGTTTTAAAAATAAAAATTCAAGAAAAATTGCCGAAAATCATTTGGCAAACTGAAAAATCATTGACATATTTTGTTGATGCAAATGGCGAAATTTTTTTGGAGGTAAGTGGAATAAGTGGAAATGGAAACGAAACAAATTTACCAAAAATTAAGGATCTTAGCGATAAATCTGTTGTTTTATTTGAAAATGTGCTTTTTCCTAAACATATTAATTTCATTTTAAAATTAAATGAAAGACTTCCTCAAGAAGGAATAAAAATTTCATTTTTTGAAATACCAGCAAAATTGGCTGGTGAAATTCACCTCGTAACCGATGAGGGATGGAAAATTTATTTTAATATTGAAAAAGATGCAGAAGCTCAAATATCTAATTTAAGACTAGCGCTAACAGATGAAATTAAAGAAAGAAAAATAAATTTAGACTATATTGATTTAAGAATAGAGAATTGGGTGTATTATAAAATGAGGACAGGACCGCAGATTTTACAGCAAAGTCTTAATGTAGAAAAAGAGAAAAAAGCGACAGAATAAACGTAAATCAAGAATCTTGTATCTAGAATCTCGCATCTCGAATGGAATTTAGAATTATGAATCGCAGATTCTATATTCGATATTCTATTCTAGATTCTAGATATGAGATACCAGATTCGTTATTTTGATGCCGCAACAAACTATTCCAAAATTAAAAAATTTTATTTTCCGCCTTAAGTCCCATTCCTATTTTCGTAATAAGCCTAATCTTTTTTTATTTTTCTCTGCTGTTTTATTGAATATTGCTATTTGGATTTTGCTGTATTTAAGAATTAAACCAAGTCAATATCCAATCCCTTTGCATTTTAATATTTATTTTGGCATTGATGTGATAGATAATTGGTATAATATTTTTGTTATTCCTTTGCTCGGTTTTTTGTTTTGTCTTATAAATTTTTTTCTCGCCGGCCTTATTTTTGAAAGCGAAAAGTTATTTTCATATTTTCTTAATGCGGTAAGTTTATTTGTGCAAATTTTGCTGATTTTGGGAGCAGTAAGTTCGATACTGATCCAGAGCTAAAATCTTAAAACTTATAACTTATAACATATAAACCAAGCATATGAAAAGAACTAATGAATTTCATCAAGAATTAAAGAAATTAATGGATGGATTTGTAAATAAAGTTTATAATTACACAAGAAATTTTCCAAAAGAAGAAATCTTTGGTTTGACTTCACAGCTTCGCAGGGCAGCATTATCGGCAATTCTGAACTATATTGAAGGTTATGCACGTCAAAGTAAAAACTCTTTACGAAATTTTCTAGAAATTTCCTACGGGTCTTTAAAAGAATGCAAATATCTTATCTATTTTTTTTAAGAGAAAATACTTTAAAGAAAAAGAATATAACGAATTGATTAATCTAACAGAAAAAATCGGAGCAATGCTTTGGGGTATTATTTTGAAAATAAAATAAATTATCTTGAGCTATAAGTTACAGGTTATAAGATATTTATGAATGCTACCCAACTTCAAAATTCAAAAGATCGTATTTTATACCGTTTTTTTGAAATTTTACCGGGTTTTTTTTCTTGGTTAACCCTGATTTTTTGTTTTATTTTATCCTTTATAAAACCAGCTTGGGTGGCAATTTTTATAATTTGTTTTGATGTTTATTGGTTAATTAAAGTTAGCTATCTCGCAATTTACCTCATTGATTCATATCGAAAATTAAGGAATAATCTAAAAATAAACTGGCTTAATCTTTGTAAAAATTTCGCGGATTTTGAAAAAATTTATCATCTTGTTATCATACCAACTTATAAAGAAGAATTAGATGTAATTATTCCAACTTTTGAAAGTTTAGTTAATGCTAATTATCCAAAAGAAAAAATTTTTGTTGTTTTTGCCTGTGAAGAACGGGATATTGCAAGAGGGCAAAAAAATTCAAAAGAGATTGAAAGATTGTACGAAAATAAGTTCGGTTATTTTTTAACAACTTTTCATCAGAAAAATATTAAAGGAGAAATTGCTGGCAAGGGATCGAATGAAGCCTGGGCAGCATGTGAGGCAAAAAAATTTATTGACCAAAAAAAGATACCATACGAAAATATAATTGTTTCTACTTTTGATGCTGATACTTGCGCTCATAAAGAATATTTTCCCTGTTTAACTTATAATTTTCTAAAAAATATTAACCGTCATAATACAAGCTATCAACCAGTTCCAATGTTTTTCAATAATTTTTGGGAGGCGAATTTATTATCACGTCTAATGGGTTTAAATACAACTTTCTGGAATATGATGGAACAGGGAAGACCAGAGCGGCTTTATACTTTTTCGAGCCATTCAATGAGTTTTAAAACATTAGTTGAAGTTGGATTTTGGGAGCGTGATGTAGTTTCAGAAGATTCAAGAATCTTTTGGCAATGTTTTTTAAAAAAGAATGGTGATTACCATAGTTTTCCACTTTTAATCCCGGTTTATATGGACGCAGTGGCGGCCGAAAATTTAAAAAAGACCTTTATTTCTCAATATAAGCAACAACAAAGATGGTCTTGGGGAGTTGAAAATATTCCCTATGTTTTGTATAAATTTCTAAAAAATAAAAAGATATCATTGAACAAAAAAATTGTTCATTCTTTCTCAATTTTTGAAGGGTTTCATTCTTGGGCAACAAATGCTTTAATTATTTTTATTTTTGGCTGGTTTCCAATATTAGTCGGCGGTGAAAAATTCAATTCAACTGTTTTAGCGCAAAATCTGCCCTTTATTACTCAAATTTTAATGACCGCGGCAATGATTGGTATGATTGTCTCCGCAACTTTGGGATTTTTATTAATGAATGTTGAACCAAAAATTAAAATTGCGGAAAAAGGGGGGAAATACCGTTTCAAAAAACTTTTTTCTTTACTTTTACAATGGTTATTTTTACCAATTACAACAATATTTTTAGGATCTGTCCCTGCCCTTGATTCTCAGACAAGACTTATGTTCGGCAGATATATAGGGTTTTGGGCGACAAAGAAAGTACGAAAACGACAGTGAATCTAGTGGCTTAGCCTCTTGCATCAACTTAAAAATTGTGCTATAAATAAAGAAAATATTGAGACTAAATCTCAATGCTCAAATTCCAATGCTCATTCAAATATCAAATTTCAAATTTCAAACAGTTTGAAAATTGGTGCTTGAAATTTGATTGAACATTGAGATTTGGGATTTGAAAATTTTAAATATGAATCCTTATTTAACCCAACTCAAATCCAAAAACATTCACGTCATTGGTGTATCAGGCGCTGAAGGTTCAGAAGTTGCGATATTTCTAGCAAAATACAGAATTAAAAAAGTAGCTTTGCATGATTTTTGTGAAAAAAAAGATTTTCAGAAAAGTTTTTTTTCATTTCATGACGCCTTGTCGCAAAAAGAAAAAAAGGGGGAATTTAACCGCTTGCGCCGTTTGCCATATAAATTCTATTTCCGCGATGAATATTTAAAAAACATTGAAAAAGCAAACGTTATTTTTGTCCCTCAATCTTGGTTTCGCTATCCATTTAATGATAAGCTTAAAAAATTTGAAAAAAAACTTTCTAATATCACAAAATTATATTTTAATCTTTGTCCTGCTCAGATTATTGCAGTTACTGGAACCTCAGGAAAATCAACAACCACTCGTCTTATTTATGAAATTTTCAAAAAAACAAATCGCCACGCGTATTTTACCGGCAACGATCGTAAAAATTGCCAAATTCTAAATAATATTTTTGAAATAAAACCTGAAGATATTTTAATAATGGAAATTTCTAACCGTCAGCTAAAATTCGATCTAAAAAAGAGCCCTAAAATTGGCGTAATCACAAACATTACTCCAAATCACCTCGATGACCATCGAAATTTTCTTGATTATGTTGAAACAAAATATAATTTACTTCAATATCAAAAACCAACAGATTTTGCAATTCTAAATTATGATAATGATACAACTAGAAAAATCGGCAAAAATCATAAAGCAAAAATTTTTTATTTTTCTATTCAACAGCAGCTTCAAGAAGGTGCCTTTTTAGTTAATAATGATTTAGTTATCAGAAAAAACAAAAATGAATATAAAATTTGTTCAATTAACGATTTAAAAATAAAAGGAAAGCATAATATCCAAAATGTTTTAGCGGCCAGTCTTTGCGCTTTTGTTTACGGCGTCAATACAAAAATTATAAGAAATGCGGTAACAAAATTTAGCGGTTTAAAATCACGACTTGAGCCAATTGCCGAAATAAAAGGTGTAAAATATTATGAAGATTCATCTGCTTGCAATCCCGATGGTGTTCGAGCGGCAGTGGAAACTTTTTCTTCAACCCCCTTAATTTTAATTGCTGGCGGAGAACGAAAAATTGTTTCGGAATCTGAATTTGATGAAATGGCTCGGACAATTGTCAACAATAATGTAAAAATTGTTTTATTAATTGGAAAAAAGGCGCAAATTATTAAAAAGGCAATAAATGAAGCAAGTTTATCTTGCCGTAAACCAGGTCCAATTATCCAAATCTGCAAAACTTTAGAAGAAGTAACTGTTCGCGCTTATAAATCTGCCAATCGTGGAGATACTGTCCTGCTTTCTCCAGGTTGTGAAAGTTTTGATATGTTTCGTGACTATCGAGATAGAGCGAGAAAATTTCGTAAAGTAGTGCTAGCATTAAAATAATGAAAAATGTAAAATGACAATGTTAAAATCATAAAATGTCACCGCATGGTCATCCTGAAGACCCTGAGCGAAGCGAAGGAGACGAGGGATCTCGTACGTATGTGCGACACATCTCGCATCCGCGAGAGATCCCTCGACTCGCTACGCTCGCTCGGGATGACCCCAATATATCGAAGTTATTTTAACATCTTATGATTGTCATTTTTATTTTTTATCTTTATCGTGCATTATCACAAACCTGACTATACTTTAATTATCACTATTTTAGCCCTTACAATTTTTGGGTTAATAATGTTATCGTCGGCTTCAGTTGTTATGTCTTACCAAATGTTTGGTCATAATTATTATTATTTTCTGCGTCAATTGCTTTTGGGCGGTATTTTGGGATTTTTAGGATTTTTTATTGTCTCTAAAATTGATTATCACCGCTGGAAAAAATTTGCTCTAACGCTTTTAATTATTACCCTCACGCTTTTAGTTTTAGTACTCATTCCGCAATTTAATTTAGAATATGGCGGGGCAAAAAGATGGATTCATATCGGTCCGCTAACAATGCAACCAACGGAAATGGCAAAACTCACTTTTTTGCTGTATTTAGCAAGTTGGCTTGATAAACGGCGAAAAGGGATATCTAATTTTCAAACAAGTTTTGTGCCTTTTATTGCTCTTTTGGGTTTAATTGGCTTTTTAATTATTTTACAGCCAGATATTGGAACTTTAACGATCATTGCTTTATCTGCAATTACAGTTTATTTTATTGCCGGGGCGCATTTTCCTTATTTAATTTCATTGCTTGTCAGCGGAGTTATTTTATTTTTAATTCTTGTCAAAATCGCGCCTTATCGAATGGCGCGCTTTACTATTTTTTTAAACCCGGAAATTGATCCGCAAGGCATTGGCTATCAAATAAACCAAGCTCTTTTAGCAATTGGCTCTGGCGGACTTTTTGGCAGTGGGTTAGGTAAAAGTCTGCAAAAATATAATTATTTGCCTGAAGCTTCCGGCGATTCGATTTTTGCTATTATTGCTGAAGAGTTGGGGTTTATCCGTGTTTTGATTTTAATTGCTTTATTTACAATTTTAGCTTACAAAGGTTTTCAAATCGCAAAATCTGCCCCAGATTTATTTGGTAAACTAGTTGTTTCAGGAATTATTTCTTGGATTATTTTGCAAGCCTTGATTAACATTGCAGCAATGGTTGGGCTTATTCCTTTAACTGGTGTTCCTTTGCCATTTGTAAGCTATGGCGGAACTGCTTTGCTTTTTACTTTGCTTGGCGTGGGAATTGTGGTGAATGTGTCGAGACAGACTAGATAAAATTTCTAATTTCAAATTTTCAATTTCTAATCAATTTTTAATTAATAAATGAAATTTTAAATTATGACATTTGATGAATCTGAAGGGAGAAAAGAGGTGATTTTAAAAGAAAGATCTCATGCTTGGGCAGAACGATATGAGCAGGCTTTGGATGAGTTAATTCAAGCTGAAAAGCCAGATCTTAACGCGCTTTTAAATGTGGTGTGGAATAAAGGAATACTTGATCGTCTTGTACCGCTCGATAAGGAAAAATTAGAGGCGCGAAAGATGCTTGAAAAAGAGGTTTGGGAGGGCGGGCGCGAAGATCTAGAATTATATTGGCATATTTTATATTCCGCTGGTTATGCAAGGGAAGCCACAGATCGCAATCAGAGTCTAGTTGGCGGTGGATTCGCTTCTGGCGCAATTCTTCAAGCTGTTCATAAAGTTTTAAGCTCCGGGAAATATTTAGAATTTTTTCCAGGTGGATATCCAAAAAATTATTATGCGCCATTAATTGATCTAGTTGCGGCGCGAGCAAAAGAAGAATTAAAAAAACGTGGTGCTGAGCCGCATAAGAAATTTATTCCATATGGCGCGCAAGGTAATTTTAAAGGAATAGAAGTGAAAGTTGAACGTTATAGCGATGATGGCTGTGTCGTGTTGCGTAATATTAAAGGTGAAGATTGGCAAAAATTTTGGCAAATTACAAAAGAAGGCTGCGTTTCCCCAAGCGAATTGAATCCAGAGGAGTTTGTCCTTCCTGATAAATAATTTTTATGAAAATTTTGTTAACTGGCGGCGGGACTGGCGGACATGTCGTGCCTATAGTGGTAGTGGCTCAAGAATTAAAGCACTATTTTCATCGAGCGGCAAGAGAACTCGATCTTTTGTGGGTTGGCGAGAAAAATTCCCAAGAGGAAAAAGCTGCTAAAAAATTTTATATTCCTTACCATGCTATTGCCTGCGGAAAATTCCGAAGGTATTTTTCATTTAAAAATTTTTTTGATGCTTTTAAAATTCCGTTAGGTTATTTGCAGGCGAAGCGAATTTTAAAAAAATTTAAACCTGACGCCATTTTTAGCAAGGGCGGCTATGTCAGTGCGCCGGTGATTTTGGCAGCACGAAAATCCGCAACTCCGATTTTTCTTCATGAATCAGACAGCATTCCAGGCCAAGCAAATTTATATTTTACCAAATACGTTAAAAAAATTTTTATTACTTTTCCAGAAAGTAAAGATTATTTTAGCAAATTTAAAAACAAGGCTGTCTTGACCGGTATGCCGCTGCGATCGGAAATTTTGCATGGCAGCAAAAAGCGTGGTCATCGCATCTTTGGTCTTGAATATGGAAAGCCAGTTATTTTATTTTGCGGCGGCAGTCAAGGGGCAAAGAAAATCAATGATTTAGTGCTGGAGATTTTACCAGACCTATTAAAAAAATATCAGGTCATTCATTTAGCTGGAGCGAGAAATATGAAAATGCATATTTCTCGACTTCGGCAATCTTTTTTGGCCTTCGCTCGAAATATAACTGATAGTTCGAGCGAGTCCCGATTTAATCGAGGCGAGTCGAGAACTCAATTAAAAAATTACCATTTTTTTGGTTTTCTTGAGGGAACAAATTTTGCTGATGCCTTGATGTGCGCGGATTTAATTGTTTCTCGAGCCGGGGCCAACACTTTGTTTGAAATCGCTGCTTATGCCAAGCCGGTCATTTTAATTCCTTATCCCTATGCGGCAGCGGATCATCAAACAAAAAATGCTAAAATTTTTGAGAAAATGGAAGCAGCGAAAATAATTGAAGAAAAAAATTTATCAGCAAAAAGACTTTTTTCAGAGATTGAGAAAATAATCAAAAATGAAAGAGAGAAAGAAAAATTAAGCGCAAATATTTTTAGAATCTATAGCAAGTTAGGTAAAAACGCGGCAGAAAAAATAGTACATGGGATTCTAAGAGGTGACAGTTATCGCAGGGGTCAAACGCGACCCGAAAGAGCATTTGACGGCTAGCAATATTGATTTATTTTTTATAAAGAACAGCCGCCAGGTGACTATCACCTGATGGTAACAGTCATCTTAGATTAAATCTAAGCTACCGAATTTTGTTATATGTAATTTTTTTAATAAATTTTTGAAGTGCAAGAAGCCTAGGTCCTTGGCCGGGAAATTTTGAAAAGCGCTGGTAAGCTTTTGAAAAAGGAGCGATTTTGTTATGAAAAGTTCGACAATCAGCATAGCCTAAAATTTTTTCTTCGATTGTTCTGGCAAAAGTTGATTTGCGACCCATTTTAAATTTTTTGTTAACTGACGCAGAAAGTCCTGCCCCACCTAAGTGTCTGCGGCAAGTTTCAGCAAGTTTTTTGGGCAGGCCATATTTTAAAGATAGTTTGTATCCGAGATAACCATGATAGACAGCATCTAATAACTCTCTTGATCCTTTACTTCCGGTTTGCATTCTACCTAAATCGTGAATAAAACAGGCGCGTTTTAAAAATTTCATATCCACCTTGTAGCCGTTTTTTTGCGCCAGTTTTCCAATTTTTTTGGCAAAATTCCAAACACATTGCGAATGGCGCCAGGTATTTTCTACTTGCTTTGGAATGCCGTGCTGTCGGGCAATTTTTGTCATTAGATATTTGATTTTAGATAAAGGGATAAATTTAGTGTACATATTTAAATATGAATCTCGCAACTAGTCCCGATAAAATCGGGAAATCTGAATAGAATTTGGAATGTTGAATTAAAAAGTAGAAAATAGTTTTTGGAAAATAGAAAATAGTAATAGAAATTGGAAAATAGAAGATTGTAACTAATTTTCCCGATTATATCGAGGATCCTCGTCCCGATTTATCGGAACGGGACAAATTTCTATTTTCTATTACAAATTTCCAATTTCCAATAACAAATTTCTAAATTCTATATTCAATATTCAATTCGAGTTGCGAGATTCGAGATACAAAATTCAACTTATCTAGTGTAGCATATAAAAAATATTTATGCGAGATTTTTTAAATAAAATCAAAAAAGTCCATTTCATCGGTATTGGCGGTATTGGCATTTCTGGCTTGGCGAAAATATTTTTATTACAGGGCAAATCGATTTCTGGCTCTGATTTAGTTTCTTCAAAAAATATTTGGGATTTAAAAAAGAAAGGAGCAAAAATCTTTCCAAGGCAACATCGAGAAGAAAATTTGCCAAAAAACACTGATTTAGTAATTTATACCCAAGCAGCAACTTTAGAAAATCCGGAAATTAAAATAGCTAAAAAGAAAAGAATAAAAATTTTAAGCTATCCAGAAATATTGGGTTATATGACAAAGAAAAAATTTTTAATTTGTATTTCCGGTACTCACGGAAAAACAACAACTACGGCGTTAAGTTCTTTGGTTTTAACAGAAGCAAATTTTGATCCAACTTGCATCATTGGTTCAAATTTAAAGGAATTTGATGGTAATGCCAGAGCTGGTAAAAGTAAGTTTTTTGTTTTAGAAGCTGATGAGTACAAGGGTTCTTTTTTGAATTATTGGCCAAAAATCATAATCTTGACAGCGATTGAGTATGAACATCCAGATTATTTTAAAAATCTGGATCATACATTGGAAATTTATAAAAAATATATTGAGCATTTGCCTAAAAATGGAGTTTTAATTGCTAATGCCGATGATAAAAATGTGATGAAAGTGGCAAAAACGGCAAAATGCCGTGTGATTACTTACGGAATTAAACAAAAAGCAGATGTGGCGGCTAAAGATATTAAGTTGGGAGGATGGCCTGAATTTAAAATTTTCAATTTTCAATTTTCAATTTTCAATCAAATTCTAAATTCCAAAATCCAAAAATTTAGATTAAAAATACCAGGGATTCATAATGTTTATAATGCTTTAGCAGTAATTGCATTGGCGCAGGAATTAAAAATTTCTTTAGATATTGTTCAAAAAGTTTTAGCAAATTATCACGGGGCATGGCGGAGATTTGAGATTAAAAAAATTATCTCGCAAAAAAATATCACAATAATTGATGATTATGCTCATCATCCAACAGAAATAAAAGTTACTTTGCGTGCAGCGCGGGAGCGCTTTCCAAATCGCAAGATTATCTGCATTTTCCAGCCTCATCAATATCAGCGAACAAAGTTTTTGTTCAATGATTTTACAAAAGCATTTTTTGATGCTGATGAAGTAATTATTCCGGAAATTTATTATGTTGTCGGCCGAGAAAAGAAAATTAAAGAAGTAAGTTCTAAAAAGTTAGCGCAAGCAATTAAGAAAAAGAGTGTAAATGCAAAATATCTTGGGAATTTTTCTGCAATTTTAGAATATATTAAGAAAAATCTTGAAAAAAACTGTGTTATCATTACTATGGGAGCAGGGGATATTACAACGCTTAATGATAGGCTTGTTAAAAAATTGAGTTAAGATTTATAAAATTATATTTTTCTAATTTTCTTAGTTATAAATTTTAAATTTTTAATTTCCAATTTTCAATCAATTTTTAAATTTTAAAATTTAAAATTTATCGTTTAACATTTAAAATTAAAACATGGATACTTTGGAAGATTTAGATATTAATTTATATAAAAAAGTCAGAAAAAATGTGCCACTTGCGCCCTACACTACTTTCAAAATTGGCGGACCGGCAAGATATTTTTTTGGAACAGATAACGAAAAGGAATTGGTCGTAATTTTAAAATTTTGCAAAATAAAAAATATTCCTTATTTTGTTTTAGGCGGGGGAAGCAATATTTTGGTGTCAGATAAAGGATTTGAAGGTTTAGTTATCAAGATACTAGATACTAGATACAAGATACAAGATACTAATATTGAGGCTGGTGCCGGCGCTTTAATTTCTAAATTAATTTTGGAAACAAAAAAGCAGGATTTATCAGGCTTAGAATATTTAACCGGTTTACCAGGAACTTTAGGAGGTGCGATTTTTGGCAACGCCGGATCAACGCGCTTTGGCAGGGAAATAGGGGATTTAGTTAAAAAAGCAAAGCTTTTATTTCCAGACGGAAAAATTAAAGAAGTAAGCAACAATTGGTTTGAATTTTCTTATCGTCATTCTCATCTGAAAGATTTTAAAGATAATGAACGGCCGATAGTCTTGAGCGCAATTTTAAAGCTTAAACGCGGCACAAAGAAAAATATTGAAAAACGGATGAATGAAATTAACACAATTCGCACAAAAAACTTGCCTAAAGGATTTTGTGCTGGCTGTGTTTTCAAAAATATAGAAATCGCGAATTTACACGAATTACCTGCGAATTTACGCAAATTGTTGTCAAAAGATATAATTAAGGGAAATAAAAATAAAGGCTTTAAAATTCCTGCCGGCTGGCTAATCGAGCAGTGCGGATTAAAAGGAAAAAAAATCGGCAACGCTGTAATATCAGAACAGCATGCAAATTTTATTATTAATGAAAACAGAGCCCGCGCCCGCGATATTAAAAAATTGATTGATTTAGCAAGAAAAAAAGTTTTTAAAAAATTTAATATCCACTTAGAAGATGAAAATATACTTGTGGGATTTTGAAAATATAGTATAATACGAATAATGCGAATTTTATGCAAATATTGCGAATATGCGAATAAGTTCATCAAAAATAATCTATGCCGATTCGTGTTATAAGCTCAACGGAATATTTTATAAAGTGCATAATGAGTTAGGAAGATTTTGTAAAGAAAAACAATATGCCGATGCAATTGAAAGTTTATTTAAAAAATATAATATTATCTATCAAAGAGAATTAGATGTTCCAGTTAAGATCGAACAAAATAATATAACAAAGAATAGAGTTGATTTTTTAGTAGATAATAAAATTTTAGTTGAAATTAAAGCTAAAAAATTTATTGAAAGGCAAGATTATTATCAGACAAAGAGATATTTAGAATCAATAAAGTTAAAGCTTGGTTTAATAGTTAATTTTCATGAAAGATTTTTAAGGCCAAAAAGGATAATAAATTCATTGGCCAAAGAATAATAATTCGCAAATTCGTAGATTTGCATTCATTCGCATATTTGTATTATATATATGAAGATAACTTTTCTTACCAAAAACATTAAATTAACAACACCGCTAAAAAAATTTGTTGAACAAAAGATTGGTGGACTGGAACATATTTGTCGTGATATAATGGAAACTTGGGTCGAGCTTGATGAAGATACAAGCCAGCAATCAGGCGAGAAAAAATATCGAGTCGAAGTGCAGATAAAATTAAAAGGTGGTTCGCTTCGTGCAGAAGAAACATCGGGCGATATTTTGATATCAATTAATGAAATTATCCCTAAATTAAAAAAACAAATTGAAAAATTCAAAACAAGATTTCGTAATGTGCGGAAAAATGCATAATTTTAATTTATCCAGCAAAATTTGCCAGTTTGCTGGTTTTTTGTTGCTTATCGAAAATCTCGAGGCGCGAAGCGACGAAGAGATTTTCGATATACGCAACAATCCGCCGAAGCGATGGTAAAGACAAGAGGTTTAATAAACAAAAGCCGCAGGCGAGCTTACAGTAAAGTCATTAAAATAAAAAAGACTTTTTAGAGCGAAGGCGGATAAATTTTATAAAACTATGTCTTTAGAAAGAAGAAACAGCAAATTATGGTTTTTTGAGGATTTATACAGCGACACTGCTTATGGCTTTGAAGTTTCTAAAATTATTGTCCCGCGCACAAAAACAAAATATCAAGAACTGGCGATTTTAGACACCCCGCGTTTTGGCAAAGTCTTCATTTTAGACGGAATTGTTCAATTTACCGAAGAAGATGAAGCAATTTATCATGAAATAATAACGCATTGGCCGATATTTACTCATCCTAATCCGAAAAATGTTTTAATTATTGGAGGTGGAGATGGCGGCGTACTCCGCGAAGTTTGCAAACATAAAAATATTAAAAAAATTTATTTAGTAGAAATTGATTCAAAAGTTATTGATGCCAGTAAAAAATATTTGCCAAAAATTGCAAACGGCGCCTTTGCCGATAAACGGGTAAAAGTGTATTGCGAAGATGCGGCAAAATTCGTCAAAAAAACACGCGAAAAATTTGATGTTGTAATTATGGACACGACAGATCCAATCGGGCCAGCCAAATCTCTTTTTAGCGCGAAATTTATGCAAAATGTTTATAAAATTTTAAATGACAAAGGGATTTTAATTCGCCAAGCTGGTTCAGTAATTTTACAGCCATACGAATTACGCGGCAATTGGAGGCAACTCGAGGTAATTTTTGGCAAAAATAAAGTTAAAACACTTCTGATATCTTCGACAACTTATTTTGGCGGGCCATTTAGCTTAATTGCGGCAATAAAAGGAAATTATAATTTTGATAAATTTTTACCGCAAATTAAAGAAAAATATATAAAATCGGAAATAAATACTTTGTGGTATTCAGATAAAATTCACAAATCAGTGCAAGTCCTTTCTCCAAGTATTAAAACAATGCTAGACAAAGAAAAATACGGGGAAGAAATTGTAATTGATTTGAATAATTGCCCGTTACCATTATTTTCAAAAATTAAAGAATGGGCGGCAAAAACTTGCAAGGCGATAAATATGCTGGCCTTTGGCAAACCAATGCTGTCTAATTCGGAAATGAAGATGAACACTTCTTTTGTTCAATATATTGAAACAAGTGCTATAAATTATCGGCAATGCGGGAAAATCGGCTGTGCTAATATTTTTACTTGCGCCGAGCTCCCAACAAATGAAGCAATTAAATTTTCAATGGATTTTTTGAAAATTAAAAACTCTGTCTGCTGGTATTTGCCGCGCGGCTCATTTGGAAATATTAAAAAACTTTATAAAGAAACAAGAATTTTCGATGTTAAGACAAATATTGGCAAGCCGCTTAAGAAAGAAAAAGAATATTTGCCAGTTTTAAATAATTCTAAAAAAGTTTTTTCTCCTAATTTCAAAAATAATTCTTTTAATAATTTATCGGCGTTCGAGCTGGTTATGGATTTATATGATTGCGATTATGATTCTGTTGCTTCTTGCGAAAAGGTTAAAAAATGGGCTTTTGATTTTTGCAAAGTCGCAGATGTTCGCCCAATTGGAAAAGCTAAAGCGCCGGATTTTGGTCATGCCAAAAAGAAAACTGCCGGGCCTTCAGTTACTCAATTTTTTGATCAAGGATCAAATATCAGCCATTATTCAGCCAATTGGCTAGCAGTTTTGATAAATATTGTTTCAAGAAAAAAATTTAATTTAAAAAAAGCAATTAGGTATACAATGAAGTTTTTTAAATCTAAAAGAGCAATTTGTTGGTTATTGCCGCGAGGATTAAGCTTGAGCGCAGAAAAAATTGCCCAAAAAACAATAATTTTTGAAGTAATTGACTCCGACTAGTCAGAGTCATCCCGAGGAACGATAGCAACGAGGGATCTCATTAATTATTAAAATTTAACTTCAATGAAACATTATCACAAAAAATCAAAAAATTCTTATCAGAAACGAAGCTATCGAATCGGCCGTGAAATTATTGCTGATTTAAAGGGCTGTGATGTGAGAATAATCAATGACGAGCAGCTTTTAAAACGATTGGTGCAGGAAGCTGTGCATAAAACAGATCATCATTTATTGAGTTTAGCATCAAAAAAATTCACTCCAGTCGGCGTGACAGTTATTGGTATTTTAGCTGAAAGTCATATTAGCTTACATACTTATCCGGAAATTGGCTATGTTGGTATTGATATTTTTACCTGCGGGGCAAACAAACCTGATCCTATTTTTGAGTATTTAAAGGAAAAAATTGGGGCAAAAGAAGTTTCTTGGGAATTTATAAAACGTGGGACAATGCGGCAATGGAAAACTCTTTTGCAGGCCGAAGGTCTTAAGCGCGAAGCTGAAGTTACAAAATTAATTCATAAGCGCATAACGCCGTATCAAACTTTAGAATTAGTTAGAACAAAAAAATTAGGAATTTGTCTTTTTTCTAACGGCGTTTTGCAATACGCAACCGCGGATTCAAACATTTATGACGCTCAACTTTTAGATAAATTAGAAAAGAAAAAGGCAAAATCAGTTTTAATCATTGGCGGGGGGGATTGCTCAATTTTGAAAAAAATAACTAAGAATAAAAATTTGGAAGATATTTACATGTTTGAAATGGACCAACAAGTAATAGAAATTGCAAAAAAATATTTAGAAGCAAATCAAGTTTTGCGCGATCCAAGATTAAAAATGTTTTATGGCGATGCGCTGGAAACCATTCCTTATCTTAAAGATAAAAAAATTGATTACGCAATAATTGATATCATTTCTGAATCTGAAACAAAAATAAAAAAATTTTATGATAAATTGTTTTATTTACTTTATGATATAAAGATGCCGGCTTGGGCAACTTGTCCGGGAAATGTCATAGAAAGTCAGCGTTATCAATTTATAAAAAAGGCAGCGGAAAAATTTTATAAAAATATAATCCAAAAAGAAAAATGGTTTTTATCTGGCGGGATGACAAGATTTTTATATGGCGAGGGGTTAAAAAAGATTAAAAAATAACTATTTATAGAGAAATGCGTATTCTAGTTTTATACAACATTGTTAAAAAACTTGAAAATCGAGCAGAGAAAGATCTTTTATGTGAAAAAGATATTATTGTAACTGCTAAAGAAGTAGGCAAAGCTCTTTCTGATATGGGGCATAGGGTAGATTATCTTACTGCCAACGATAATCTTTATGAAAATCTTAAAAAAATAAAAAGAAATATTGATATTGTTTTTAATCTTGCAGAAGGCATTACCAGTGACACAGACAAAGAAATTTATATTCCAATGATTTTGGATTTATTAGATATTCCATACACTGGCTCAAGTGGTTTTGCAATAAACACTGCTTATAATAAGGTTTTAGTTAAAAACATTGCTCAAGCATACAATATTTTAACGCCGCGTTTTTGTCTTTACCGCCGCAAAGAAGAGGCTAAAAAAAATAATTTAAAATTTCCACAATTTGTAAAACCACAGCGCGGAGCAGGAGGAATTGGAATTAATAATAAATCGGTAGTTAATTCGCAAGAAGAGTTAGAAAAACAAGTAAATTTTATTTTGGATAATTACAAAAAGTCAGCTTTAGTCGAAGAGTTTATTGACGGAGATGAAATAACTGTCACGATTTTAGGAAATTATCCAAATCTAACATTTCTGCCGCCGGTGGGAATTACTTTTCAAGAATTGCCAAAACGCACTCATCCTATTTTTTCTTACGAAGCTAAATGGATTCCAGAAAGTAAAATTTATAAAAATTATACCCCAATCCCAAATCCAAAAATCAAATCCGCAGCCCTAAATAATTTAAAAACTGCTGCGGTGCAGATTTATCAGACAGTAAATGTCCGGGATTATGGAAGATTAGACTTTATTCTTAAAAATGATAAACTTTATTTTCTTGAAATTAACCCAAATCCGGACATTTCAGAATCAGATTTACACTGCCCAATTACTGCGGCTTTTCTTGCTCAAAAAATGACTTATCATAATCTTATCAAAACAATTTTAGAATCGGCAATGATGAGATATAATAAATAGAATTCATTACTGATATGGCGAAAATAAAATATACTTTAGAATATCATCCAACAGGAAAAATTTTAGAAGGCAAAAAGGCAAAAAATAATTATGTCTATGGTTTTGCCTATGATAAATTGCTCTATAAAGGAAAAACAAAATATCAGAATATTGAGTTATATGATACGCCGTGGCTTGGCAAACTTTTGAAACTTGATGGTTATTTTCAGACTTCGGAAAAAGATGAGTTTTTTTACCATGAAGCAATGACCCACCCAGCAATGTTTACGCATCCAAAACCTCAAAAAATTTTAATTATTGGCGGAGGTGATTGCGGAATATTAAAAAACATCTTGCTACACAAAACCGTCAAAAAAGTCATTATGGTTGAGATCGATAGGGAAGTGATAGAATTCTCAAGAAAATATCTAAATTTTGTAAATAATGGATCTTACAAAAGCAAAAGAGCAAAGATTATTATCGGTGATGGGAAAAAGTTTGTCAAAAAAACAAAAGAAAAATTTGATGTAATAATTTCTGATTTAACTGATCCGGCTGGTCTTTCAAAAGCATTATATACGACAAGTTTCTATAAAACAGTTGTCAAACATTTAAATAAAAACGGCATTTTTATGACCCACTTAGATATGGTTTTTACAAGACCAGAATTATCGAAATGGGTGTATAAAAATTTAAAATCAGTCTTTAAATTTTGTGCCCCAATTGTTTCTTATGTGCCGCTTTACGGCACTTTGATGGCTTTTTCAATTAATAGCAATTTTATAAATGCAAGTAAAATTAAAGCGCAATTAGTTGAAAAAAGATTAAAAGCGCGCGGCGTCAAAAATTTAAAATGGTATAGCCCTAAAATGCACGAAGCGATATTTGCTTTGCCGCCGTATTTGGAAAAATTGTTTAAAATTTAGATAAAAAACCAAAGAACAAAGAACAAAAATACAAACTAAAAACTGTAAAATTTTTAAAACTTATTAATTTTTGATCTGTATTTTTGTTTTTTGGTTTTTTATTTTTGATTTTCTTTTATGTTTCTAGATAAATTATTTGGTGATCCAAATAAGAGATACGTCAAAAGACATCAACCAATAGTTGATAAAATAAATACTTTTGAACTAGAAATAAAAAAATTATCTAATGAAAAGCTGCGGGCTAAAACTTTAGAATTTAAAGAACGTTTAAAAAAAGGTGAGAGTTTAGAAAATTTATTGCCCGAAGCCTTTGCTTGCGTTCGTGAAGCATCATGGCGCACAACTTGTATGCGCCATTTTGATGTCCAACTTTTAGGCGGCATTGTTTTACATCAAGGAAAAATTGCCGAAATGAAAACTGGCGAAGGAAAAACTTTAGTTGCCACTTTGCCATTATATTTAAATGCCTTAACAGAACTTGGCTGTCATTTGGTAACCGTAAATGATTATCTAGCTCGCCGCGATACAGTTTGGATGGGTCAGATTTATTACGCATTAGGGCTCAAAACCGCGTGCATAACATCTGATGCCGCTTATCTTTATGATCCAACATGGGAAAATTCAAAGCCCCAAGCGCCAAATTCCAAACTTGATAGCGAACGTGATCAAATTGGGAGTTTTAAAGTTTTTCACGAATATTTGCGGCCAGTCTCGCGTCAGGAAGCATATCGGGCCGACATAACTTACGGCACAAACAATGAATTTGGTTTTGATTATCTTCGCGACAATATGGCTTGGCAAAAATCGGATATGGTGCAAAAGGAATTAAATTATGCCATTGTTGATGAGGTCGACTCTATTTTAATTGATGAAGCAAGAACTCCATTAATTATCTCTGCGCCTGCCGAAGAATCGACCCAAATGTATTATCAATTTGCTCGACTTGTTCTGAAACTTCGCGAAAATGAAGATTATAATATTGATGAAAAATTACGGGCAGCAACTTTGACCGAAAAGGGAATTGCTAAAATGGAAAAAATGATTGGCATAAAAAATATTTACGAAGAAAGCGGCACAGATATAGTCCATCATTTAGAGCAAGCTTTAAAAGCTCATACTTTGTTTCATCGTGATCGCGATTATGTGGTAAAAAATGGAGAAATTATTATTGTTGATGAATTTACAGGGCGCTTATTGCCTGGCCGGCGCTATTCCGAAGGCTTGCATCAAGCAATTGAAGCAAAAGAAGGAGTGGCAGTGCAAAAAGAAAGCCAAACTTTAGCAACAATCACTTTTCAAAATTATTTTCGATTATACAAAAAACTTGCCGGAATGACAGGCACAGCCGCTACTTCAGCAGAAGAATTTGCTAATGTTTATAAACTCGATGTAATTGTCGTACCAACACATAAACTAATGATTCGCGAGGACCTCAACGACAGAATTTATAAAACGGAACTTGGGAAATTTAAAGCCGTGGCTGAAGAAGTGGCAGAACGGCATAAACTAGGTCAGCCGGTTCTAATCGGCACCACTTCGATTGAAAAAAATGAAAGGCTTTCGGAAATATTAACTCGCCAAGGCATCCCACATCAGCTTCTAAACGCAAAAAATCATGAAAAAGAAGCGCAAATTATTGCTCAAGCAGGAACGCTTGGAGCAGTGACTTGCGCGACAAATATGGCTGGTCGGGGAGTGGATATAATCTTAGGCGGCAATCCAAAAAATGAAACGGAGGCAAAAAAAATCGTAGAAGTAGGCGGCTTGCATGTAATTGGCACAGAGCGGCATGAAGCGCGGCGAATTGATAATCAATTGCGAGGTCGCACGGGTCGGCAGGGCGATCCAGGTTCAACCCAATTTTATGTTTCTTTAGAAGATGATTTAATGAGGATTTTTGGCGGAGATCGCATTAAATCATTAATGGATACTTTGCGCGTGCCAGAAGATCAGCCAATTGAAAATCCGCTTGTCTCTCGCTCTTTAGAATCTGCTCAATCAAAAGTTGAAGCAAATAATTTTGACTTAAGAAAACATATTTTGGAATATGACGATGTAATGAATAAACACCGCGAGGTAATTTACAAAAGGCGAAGGGAAATAATTAAGGCAGGAGAATTAGAAAAATTCCAAATTCCAAATTCCAAATCTCAAATAAATTCTAAATTTCAAATTTCAAAATCCAAAACCCTTAAGGATATAGTTTTTGAAATGATTGAAGCGGAAATTGAGCAAGTTGTTTCAAAACATACTACAGGCGAGGCCGAAGAATGGAATGTTGAAGAAATTTTTGAAACAATGCGGACAATTTTTCCAACTCCTCAAGATGTCCATTTAAAGCTTGATGAAATAAAAAAAGAAGGAGAAAAAACTTCCGATGGAATTCGAGCACGAACAAAAATAATTGAATATTTAGTTGCTTTAGCTAAAACTGCTTATGACGAAAAAGAAAAAAATGTTGGTCCTGAAATTATGCGTCAAATTGAACGAGCAGTTCTTTTGCGAACAATTGATAATCTTTGGATTGATCATTTAGACATTATGACTGCTTTGCGCGAAGGCATTGGCTTGCGCGGTTACGGCCAGCAAGACCCGCTTGTTGAATATAAAAAAGAAAGTTTTGGTATGTTCCAAAAACTTTTAGACGCGATTCAAAATCAAGTTGTTTATACAATTTATAAGGTCACTGTATCGCTACCAAAACAATCTGTTCTGTCCCGCCAAGGTGTTCAGACGTCGGGAGCAAAAAAGGAAGAGTCTGGGGGCGGCGCAGGCGTGGCTAGAAAAAAAGTCGGCCGCAATGATCCGTGCCCGTGCGGAGCGACTCATCCTGATGGCCGTCCAGTAAAGTATAAACATTGTCATGGAAAAAATGAATAAAGCAAATTTGACTAAGCGGAGTCCCTCTTTATGTATTACAACACGATGAGCTATTTTTTAATTTAGAATTTAAAAATAAAAATTAATCTGGAAAAATTGTAGGAAAAATAGGGGGGATGGAAGTGGGAAAAAGTATAAAAAGTGTCATGGGAGGAGTGAATATTAGAAAATCTTAACTTTTTGGCTTAGAATGAATAAGATAATGGATAACAAATTAATAAATTTATATCAAAAAATCGATAAATGTCCTTTTTGTTCACCCTCACGCCAAAATTTTGGTGGTGGGGGTAAATCATTAAAAAATCCGCTTCAGCATATTCACGGTTTTGGCACAATCTCGCCAAAATTTATGCTGATTCTAATAAATCCGACTTATCGCAATATAAGTTCAAACCCAAAATATATCGGTCCGCGATTTCCATTTATTGGCGTGAGGCAGTTTTGGAAAGTTTTGGGAGATGCAGGTTTAATTAATAAAAAAATAGCTTGTAAATTGCCGAAACGTCAAGACTGGAGCAAAACCCATACAAAACAAATTCAAAACGAACTTTTAAAAAATAAACTTTTTCTTACGAACATTGTGAAATGTTGTTATAATCATAGCAGCTATCCGGACAAAAGAGTTATTGAGGCACAACTAAGATTTTTAAAAGAGGAAATAAAAATTGTAAGACCTAAAAAGATTATTGCATTCGGCGCGTTAGTTTTCAAAATATTAACAGGCGAATCAATTCATCTATCAAATTATTGGAATAATATTTCTCGACTATGTCCCTCGACAAGCTCGGGACTTCGCTCGAAATATAATGAAAATATTTCCGGCTTAAATATAAAAGTTTTGCCTTGTTATTTTCCAATCGGCAGAGGAAATCCTAACAAAGCTATTAATTATCTAAAAAGAATAAAATAATGAAAAGAGCTACTATTTTTTTAGTTTTTAGTTTGTGGTTTTGGTTTTTAGTTTTTGGTTTTTGGTCTAATATAGCCTTTGCCTCTGATTATACCTCGCCGCTTTTGCGAATTTTTAATGGAAAAACGCAAAAACTTCAAAGCCAATTTTTGACTTTTGATAAATTATTTCGCGGTGGGGGATATGTGACGGCTGGAGATATTTTGGGCAAAAAAGATAAAGAAATTATTGTCGGAACTGGTTATGGCGTAAAGCCGCAAATTCGAATTTTCAATAAAAGTGGTCGCGAACTTGTTCCTAATCCTTTGGAATATTATGAGTATAGTAATGCTAAAGGACTAGGAGTTCGACTGACAACAGGCGATATAAACGGGGATAAAAGGAAAGAAATAATTTATAGCAGCGCTAAAGAAGAAGATTCATTAACTTGGTCGTTTGTAAAAGGAATTATTCATCCTATTCCAAATAAGCAAAGTATAAGTTCTGTTGGTTTTGAAGTGTATGATGACAAATTTACAATAAAAGAACTTAATATTGCTTCTTGCGATATTAATCGCAATGGAATTGACGATTATATTACAGCGCCAGCAAGTGCTGGACCGCAAGTAAGAATCTTTAACGGCGCTTTAGGGCCAAATTTTAGTATTAATCTTGGTTTAGACTTTTTTGCTTATGAAAAAGATTTTCGGGGTGGCGTGTCAGTGGCGTGTGGAGATGTAAATGGAGATGGAAGGCCGGAAATTGTTGTTGGGCCACAAAGTGGAAGGAAAGCAGAAATTGAAGTTTTTAAAGTTTATAAGATTCATAAGGTTTATAAAGTTAAAAAAGATATTACTTTTTTAGCCTTTCCGGAAAATTTTACTGGCGGCGTAAATTTGGCAGCTGGGGATACAAATGGTGATGGCAAAAAAGAGATTTTAGTTGCGGTGGCTGGCAAAGGAGGGCCACAGGTAAAAATATTCAACCAAAAGGGGAAATTGCTATCACATTTTTTTGCTTATGAAAAAGAATTTAGAGGCGGAGTAAGGCTGACCGCGGCAAATTTGGATAAGAAAAAAGGCGATGAAATTATCGTAATGCCGGGCGCGGTTTTGGGGCCGAAAAAATGCGAGAAAAACTGTGTTGCCCTGACTTTTGACGATGGTTATGGCGCGGCAGATTCTTTCCCAAGAATTTTGGATATTTTAAAAGCGCGCCGCGTTCACGCCACCTTTTTTATTTTAGGCAAGGCAATGCAGGCTTATCCGGACTTAATGCGTCGGATTGTTTTGGAAGGAAATCAGCTGGCAAATCATGGATATTCTCATGGCTATTTCCCGGGAATATCAGAGACACAGATTAGAAGTGAAATAGAATTTACAGACCAAATTGCTTTTAGTATTACTGACAAACATACCAAACCATATTTTCGTTATCCCTACGGCGCGCACAATGCTCGAACTGATACAATAGTTGCGAGTTTGGGTTATAAATATTTTATGTGGACCGGTTCAACTGGCGACACTGCGCCAAATCGTTCAGCCCAAAATTCTCTGTATGGCGCGCTTTATGGCCTACGCGATGGTTCAATTATTTTAGCTCACACGCAATCGCCGCACACCGCAAGCGCTTTAGATCAAATAATTACTGCGATTCAGCGCGCAGGGTATAATTTGGTGACGATTGCAGAAATGCCATGAAAAAAATTCAAAATTCAAAAATCAAAATTCAAAATGACAATTTGAAATTAAAAATTAATAAATTTTTAGTTTTGTTTTTTTGTTTTATTGTTTTTTTGATTTTTTGGTCTAATTCTGTTTTCGCCGCCACAAAAACTAAAAAACCTTATATTGTAAAAAAATCACGTTGGATTTTTGGGACAAGTTGGCAGGGTCGTCCGCTTTGGGCTTATTCTTTTGGCAAAGGAAAAAATATTACTTTGTATTTAGGCGGGGTACATAGCGGGGTCGAACGCGGAGCGGTGCAAATTACAAATTCCTGGCTTTCATATTTGCAAAATCATAAAAAAATTAAAAAAATTGTTCCGAAAAAACATAAAGTAATTATAATTCCTAATTTAAATCCTGATGGCTGGACAAACTATACCCGGGAAAATACCCATTATGTTGATTTGAATCGCAATTTTTCTGTTAACTGGCAAATGTGGGGGAATTTATGGTCGGCAAAAGTTTATGGCGGACCAAAGCCTTTTTCTGAACCCGAAAGTATAGCCCTAAAAAATTTAATGAAAAAAGAGTTTAAATCTCAAATAGGAATTGGCCGCTATAATACAAAGTCAACAAAATTAGTAAGTTATCATATGGGTACAAATCAGGTTTTTTCCCCCAAAATTGACGGAAAACTAGATTTAAATTCTCTAAAATTTGCCAAATTTTATAATAACTTCGCCCGCTACCCCGCAAATTACTCTTTTGATTATTATCATTTATCCGGTGAAATTGGTGCTTGGTTTGCAAAAACTTTTCAAACCCGGGCAATCACCGTGGAAATGGGCGCTTACGAGGAATTTGAAAAAAATCGTCCGGCAATGAAGAAGGTGATTAAGTATTAAAAAAACGGCCGCGCACTCGGGCCGTTTGTAACGGCTCTGTGTATTTGAGCCGTGGTTTATCCTTTTTTATTGCAACATTTCTTTTGCGTGCTCGCAGCCGGGAATTTCTCCAGTATAAACTATCAAACCAAGCATAATTGCAATTGTCAAAACATAAAACAGCAAATAAAAATATAACTGCTTTTTATTCATTTGAGAAAATCCTTTCGATCTATTTTTTAAGTCCTCTGGCTTTATTGAGAAAATATCTTTTACTCCCAGAATTGCATCTTCGATAACTGCGTAGGGATAAAATATTTTTTTATCACTCTTTGTGATTATATCAATTGCAAATCCTATTGTAATAAATCCTATCATTACTATTGAAAAAATTTGAGAGAAATCCCAAATATAAGGTGATAGTTTATCAATGAACAAAAAAACAAAAAAAGCAGACTTATTTACGGCCAATTCAAGAAGGAACAGTGATAGACCATCTTCCGCTTTATATGGCTGATGTTTTAAAAACTGGTTTTGGCGAAAGTTTAAGAGCCGTCGGCGGCCAGGTGATTCATTCAATTCAAGGCGTAC
>JBFLZX010000009.1:0-42093 GCA_040756075.1 Patescibacteria group bacterium
GTCTTTTTGTTTCTTCTTTTTCTTTCTGTTTCCTTTCCTTTTCTGTCTCTTTTTGTCTCTCTTCTTTTTTTACTTGTTCCAAAATTTCTATAAGTTCTTCCTTTAAATTCAACATTTTACCTCCTTATTACCACAAAGGCCTTTCTCATCTTATCAAAAAATAAATTTTTGTCAAGGTCAGGCGGGCTGTATTTGGGCATTGCAGAATAAATAGGGGATAAGTTTTTGCAAATTCCCAACAAATGTGTTATATTAAAAAAAATTGAAAACCAATAACAAAAAAAATAAAAAATGATAAATAAAAGCCTTAAAAATATTTTTTTACTGTTTTGTTGTTTTGTAGTTTTGCTGTTTTGGAAGCAAGCTTCTGCTGTGGACATAGCCGCTCCGCTTTTAAAAATTTATAGTCAAGATGCAACAAAAATTAAAAAAACTTTTTATGCTTTCCCAAAGGAATTTAGCGGAGGAGGAAATATAGCAGTGGCAAATTTGGGCGGGACAAAAAAAGCAGAAATTATTGTTGGAGCAGGACCAGGCGGCGGACCACAAGTAAGGGTTTTTTCTCATCGCGGAAAATTATTAGGTCAATTTTTCGCTTTTGACCAAAATTTCAGAGGCGGAGTGCGGGTAGCTGCTGGTGATATCTTGGGTAATCGTAAAAAAGAAATAATTATTTCGCCGCAAAGCAATAAAGAACCGTGGGTTGTGGTTTTTAAAGTGAAAACTAAAAAACGTCCTTGGCAATTTAAAGCAGTTTCTTCATTTTTAGCTTATGATCAAAATTTTCAAGGAGGAGTGAATGTTGCGGCAGGAAATGTCACTGGCAGTAAAAAAGCAGAAATTATTATTGCTTCAGGCTTAGGGTCTGCTGGGCATATTCGGGTATTTTCTGGTCTTGGAAAATTTTTAGGCTGGGATGTTTTTCCTTATGGTCAAAATAATAAAGGCGGAGCAGATGTGGCTGTTGGCAATGTTGATGGCGGAAAATATTCAGAAATTATTACTTCAATTTTGCATTTTGGCGAGCCGCGGATAAAAGTTTATAAAACTAACAATGATAAAAGAATTTTAGGAGATTTTTTAGCCTTTGCCTCTGGATACAAAGAGGGAGTTAATGTAACTAGCGGAGATATAGATTCTGATAAATTGGCGGAAATAATTGCTTCAACAAATGGCGGCGGGCCGCAAGTGCGGGCTTTTGAAGCCTGGGGCAAAGCTTTAGAATTAAATTTCTTTCCATACTCAAAAGATTTTTATGGCGGGGTTAAAGTAGGAATCGGAAATTTATTTGGCAAGAAAAAAGAAAAAGAAATTGCTGCTTTGCCCGGCCGAAAAATTCTTGCTGGTCGAGGAGATTTATATAAATATATTGAAGTTGATATTGGCGAACAGATCTTGCGCGCCTATCTTGCCGGCAAAAAAGTAAATGAATTTTTGGTTTCCACCGGGACTTATAAATACCCTACGCCTATTGGCAATTTTCAAATTTTATGGAAATTGAAATCAGATCGAATGAGATTTGAATACGGCCCTAATCATCCAGATAATTATGATCTGCCTAATGTGCCTAATGTTTTATATTTTTCTGGGAGTTATTCTTTGCACGGCACTTATTGGCATTCAAATTTTGGTCATCGAATGAGCCACGGATGTGTGAATTTATCTTTACAAGACGCGGCTTGGCTTTATGATTGGGCAAACTATGGCGATCCAGTGTTGATAAGGCCATAGTAAAATTTTAAATGACAAATTTTAAATTATAAATGAATTTTAAATGATTAAATGTTTTAAAATTTAAAATTTTATTCATTGATTAAAAATTTAAAATTAAAAATTAGACCTTTTATTATTTATGGAAATCCGTCGGAAAATTTGGCTTACATTTTTAGCGATTTTGGTGCTGGCGGCTTTGGCTGGCATTGTTGACTGGCCAAAAGGACCGGATATTCATTTTAAAAAAATTGATCGGGAATTAAAACTGCGCCTCGGTCTTGATTTGCAAGGCGGTTCCCAGCTTTTATACGAAGCCGATTTATCAAAAGTTGCCCCAGAAAATTTTGAGGAAGCAATGGCGGGAATCCGCGATGTTATTGAACGCCGGGTAAATGCCTTAGGTGTAACAGAACCAGTGGTTCAAACAAATAAAACTGAAGGAAAATGGCGTGTTCAAATTGAGCTGGCTGGTGTTTTTGATATAAATAAAGCAATTTCAATGATTGGTCAAACCCCTTCGCTTGATTTTCGCGAACAAAGCGGAGAAAATCCCCAAGAAATATTATCAAAAAAAGACATAACAATTGAAGAAAAAGACGGCAAGGTAATTGTAAAAAATAAAGAAGGTAGAGAGCTTTTATCTGATGAACTTTCAAAATTAGCCCAGCAAGAAAATTTTTTGGGATTTAAATTAACTAAACTTTCAGGACAGCATTTAACATCAGCTCAGATGCAATTTAACCAACAAACAAATTTGCCAATTGTTTCTTTGCAATTCAATGATGAGGGTAAAAAGTTATTTGCCGAGATTACTGAAAGAAATGTCGGCAAACCTTTGGCAATTTTTTTGGATGGACAGATGATTTCTCAGCCAGTGGTGCGCGAGGCGATTCGCGACGGTCAAGCAGTAATTTCTGGAAACTTTACTATGGAGGAAGCGAAACAACTTGCAATGCGGCTAAATGCCGGAGCTCTGCCTGTACCTATTTATTTAGTTTCGCAAACAAATATTGGCGCTTCACTCGGTAAAGATTCGGTGCAAAAAAGTTTTATTGCTGGCGTTTTAGGGTTAATTCTTGTCGCGTTATTTATGATTATTTATTACCGCTTGCCCGGCCTTTTATCGGTTTTTGCTCTTATGATTTATGCCGCCATTGTCCTCGCTTTGTTTAAATTAATTCCCGTAACAATGACTTTAGCGGGAGTTGCCGGATTTATTGTCTCAATTGGTATGGCAGTTGATGCAAATGTATTAATTTTTGAACGGACGAAAGAAATGTTGCGTCTAGGAAAAACTCTAGAAACATCAGTTGAAGAAGGGTTTAAGCATGCCTGGAATTCAATTCGCGATTCAAATGTTTCAAGCTTGATTACTTGCTTTATTCTCGCTTGGTTTGGCACTTCAATAATTAAAGGCTTTGCCATCACTTTGGCGATTGGTGTTTTGGTTAGCATGTTTTCAGCAATTACCATTACAAGAACATTATTGAGATTGATTTTACCGTGGGTAAAGAAATGGCGGTTTCTTTTTATGTAAATTTAGGAATTATTTATTAATGGATTGCGGATTAACGGATTGCGATTCGGCCGCAGACCGAATATAATTCGTTAATACGTTAATACGTTAATTAAATAATAAATAATTGTTACAGATAATCAAACATCGCAATTACTGGTTTTTATTGTCAGCACTAATCATATTAGCCGGAATTTTAGCAATTATTTTTGGTGGATTAAAGTTAGGGCTTGATTTCACCGGCGGAACTTTAATGGAAATTTCGTTTAATAAACAGCGGCCGCCGATTCAAGAATTACAAGATAATTTAAAGGCTCTTGATTTAAGAATTAGTACAATTCAGCCTGCCGGAGAAAAAGATTATGTTTTAAAAATGAAAAATATTGACAATGAAAAACGGCAGGAAATTTTAACGAAACTCAAAAAAGAATATAAAAATATAGAAGAAAAACGTTTTGAATCAATTGGTCCGACAATTGGGCAAGAATTAAAACGAAAGGCTGTTTTCGCGATTATTTTTGTTATAATTTTGATTATTCTGTATATTGCTTATGCCTTTAGAAAAGTTTCTAAAAAAATTTCTTCTTGGAAAATGGGAATTTGTACAATCGTTGCCTTATTTCATGATTTACTGGTAGTTATTGGCGCCTTTGCTATTTTAGGAAAAATTATTGGCGTAGAAATAGATAGTTTATTTGTGACTGCTTTACTTACGGTCTTAGGATATTCAGTCCACGATACAATTATTGTTTTTGATAGAATACGTTACAATCTGATTAAATTTCCAGATATTACTTTTGAAAAAACAGTCAATAACAGCATTAATCAAACAATGACTCGCTCGATTAATACTACCACAACAACTTTGTTAGTTTTATTTACTTTATATCTTTTCGGCGGCGGGACGATTTCTTGGTTTATTTTTGCTTTAATTTTAGGCTTTATTACTGGAACTTATTCTACAATTTTTGTGGCAAGCCCGCTTTTAGTGAAATGGGAAAAAAGAAGCAAAAAATAGCGGTTAGTGAATAGTGAGTAAATCACTAAACGCTAATCTCTAAACGCTAAACGCTGAAATTTATGTTGCGAACTCATACCTGCGGAGAACTAAATATAAAAAACAAAGGCCAAAAAGTCGCGCTTTGCGGCTGGGTTTCCGCACGCCGTGATCATGGCGGCGTGATTTTTTTAGATTTGCGGGATAGATACGGCCGAACACAAATTGTGTTCAAACCCACAAGAAAAGAGGTTTTTAAAACCGCAGATCAATGTCGCGATGAATTTGTAGTTCAAATTTTTGGGAAAGTTGTGGCGCGACCAGCAGATATGATAAATAAAAAACTTAAAACTGGTGAAATTGAGGTTGAAGCAGAAAAAATTACAATTTTATCAAAATCAAAAACCCCACCATTTGATATAAATCAAGAAAAAAAGGTTAATGAGGAAATTCGATTGAAATATCGTTTTTTGGATTTGCGCCGGGAAAAATTGCAAAAAATAATGAAGATGCGCGACGAGGTGATTACTTATATCCGTGAATATTTTCATAAACGTCAATTTATCGAGGTTCAGACGCCGATTTTAGCAAATTCCTCGCCGGAAGGCGCGAGGGATTATTTAGTGCCATCGCGGTTACATCCGGGAAAATTCTACGCCTTGCCCCAAGCTCCCCAACAATTTAAACAGCTTTTGATGATTGGCGGACTTGACCGTTATTTTCAAATTGCACCGTGTTTTCGCGATGAAGATCCACGAGCCGATCGTCATCCAGGCGAATTTTATCAGATTGATATAGAAATGGCATTTGTTAAGCAAGAAGATATTTGGGAGATTACTGAACAATTAATGATTGAATTAACTGAGAAATTTTCTAATAAAAAAGTTATGCAGAAACCATTTCCGCGTTTAACCTATAAAGATGCAGTGAGTAGATTTGGATCTGATAAGCCGGATTTGCGTTTTGGATTGGAAATAAAAGATGCAACAAAAATTTTTGCAAAGACAAAATTTAAAGTTTTTACTGATGTATTAAAAAATAACGGCGTAATTTATGCGTTAAAAATTGATGGCGGCGCAAAATTTTCAAGGAAAGAAATTGATGAATTAACGGAGATTGCAAAAAGCAAAAAAGCAAAGGGGCTTGCTTACATCATATTGAAGCTCAAAGCCCAAAGCTCTCTCGATCTAAATCGGGATTCCGATCGAAATCGGGAAAAGCTCAAAATTACAGTTCAAAACTCAAAACTCAACATCGATTTAATATCCCCAATTTTAAAATTTTTAAATGATGAAGAAATTAATAATATAATTAAAACAACCGGCGCAAAAGCAGGGGATATAATATTTTTTGGCGCCGACAAGTGGGAAATTGCCTGCAAATCGCTTGGTGCGGTGCGTGAAGAATGCGGCAAAAAACTGGGTAAAAAAGATCCAAAAAAAGCCGCTTGGCTGTGGGTTTACGATTATCCAATGTATGAATATAATGAAGATGAAGGGAAAATTGATTTTTCCCACAATCCATTTTCAATGCCTCAAGGAGGTCTTGAGACATTGAATAAAAAAAATTCACTCGAGATTTTGGCTTACCAATTTGATATTGTCTGTAACGGTTATGAAATTTCAAGCGGCGCGATTCGCAATCATGATCCTAAAACAATGTATAAAGCTTTTGAAATTGCGGGTTATTCTCGAACTGAAGTTGATAAAAAATTCGGTCATATGATTTCTGCTTTTGAGTATGGCGCTCCGCCACATGGAGGCTGCGCGCCTGGCATTGATCGTTTATTAATGGTATTATGGGAGTGTGAAAGTATTCGTGATATTTATGCTTTTCCGAAAAACGGCAAAGCGCAGGATGCGATGCTTGGTGCGCCAAGCGAAGCATCAGAAAGACAATTAAAGGAATTAAAAATAAAAATCGTAAAATAATATAATTAACAAAGACAAATATGCCAAAGTTTTCAAAGTTTTTCTTTATATTGCCAATTACTTTTTTTCTTTTTCCTTTTGTTATCTTTGCAAAAATAGGTCAAGGAATTTATATCGCCCCTAATGTTTTAGAAAATAGCGGCTTTGAAGAATGGGGAGAAAACGAACCGAATAATTGGAAAATTATTGATATGGGCGGCGGCAGTATTACAAAAGAAGATACAATTAAACATAGCGGAAATTATTCTGCAAAGTTATATAAAAATACAGATACAAAAGTGTTAGCTCAAAAAATTACCGGTCTTAATGCCGGCGATGTTTATCAATTAAGTTTTTGGGCGAGATACAGCAGATTGGGGATAATAGTCTCGGAAAAGTATTTTTTAGAATCAAATAACAAATTCTGGGATTTTACAGATGAAAAATGGGTTGAAAATTTTTCAGAAACCAAATCAATAAAATCTTATTCCCTCAATGATTATTTTAGTCAATATTCTTTAAATTTTACAGTGCCTGAATCGGGGAATGTGACTATAGAATTTGCTGAATTTGCAGAGACAATAGGAACGACGTATTTAGACGATATTTATCTAAATCAGGTTATTGAAGATCCTACGCCTCCTGCTACTGTTGCCACAAAAAGCGGAAAATATTCAGCGCCTAAAATCATAATTTTATCAGCCTCTGATAATGAGGGTGGCTCAGGAGTAGATAAAATTTATTATACTTTAGACGGTTCAACGCCAAGCGATTCCTCTTCGGTTTATATCTCGCCGATTAAAATTACCAAAAATACTATTTTAAAATTTTTTGCCGTAGATAAAGCAGGAAACCGAGAATCAGTGAAAACAAAGAAATATTATATCAACCAGATAAAATTTGTCACCAAAAAATCAAAAGATAAAGAAGTTCTATTAAAAAAAGGAAAGATTTCTTTGTATAATTTTAATTTTTCTTTTCTAAAATTCCCAAAAAAATTACAAAAACAAAAAAAATCATTAAGCATAAAAATTAAAAATAAATACACATCAAAATATCCAAAAGCAAAAATCCAATCTTTAAAAAAATATTGGCGGATTAAAACAAATCTTAATAATCCAAATAAAAAACAATTTAAATTAAAACTTACTTTTAAATATAACAGCAAAGAATTAAAAGTCCTGAAAAAGAAAAATAAGGCAGTCAAAGAAAATATTCTTGTTTTAAAATATTATAACCCGCAAACCAAAACCTGGAACAATCTTCCGGCAAAACATAATAAAAACAAAAATACTTTTATAATTAACTTTTATACCTTTTTATTTTCTGATATTTATTTTACCATTGGAATAAAGTAATCTAATAATTAATTTTATAAATATGCTGCATCTTCTCAAAAAAGTTTTTTTTCTTTCGGCTTTTTGTGTCCTTTTTTTGCCATTTATTGTTAATGCCGACGGAATTTATATTCCGCCGATCGATTATTATATCGACTCATCCGGACAAAAAGCAGTAATCGTCTATGAAAAAGGTGTTGAAACTTTAATTGTTTCTACGCAATTCAAGGGTGATGCAAAAAATTTTGGTTGGGTTATTCCGACTCCGTCGCGTCCAGAAGTTTCTAAATCATCAGATGAATTATTTACCTCACTGGAAGATTTAACGGCGCCAAAATACTATGGAAGCGAATTAGAAGTAATGGCGCCAGCCGCATTAGACAAAACAGAAAAAGAATCCGCGGTTTCGGTTTTAGAAACTAAAAAAGTTGGCGTTTATGAAATAAAGGTTTTAGAAGCCTCGGATTCAAAAGCGCTGGCAACTTGGCTTGAAGAGAATAAATATATGTATCCAAAAGAGGGCAGTTATATTTTAGATGAATATATTCAGAAAAGATGGTATTTTGTTGCGGCAAAAATTGATGTAAGCGCGCTTGAATCTTTAAGCGCAACCGAGGCTTTAAAAGAAGGTCATGCTCAGCCAATAAAACTAACTTTTCAATCTGACAAAATTATTTACCCAATGAAGATTTCTTCAATTCAGGCAAGTTTAGCAAAGAAAGAAAAGCAAGAAAGCGGAAATGATAAATACAATCCTTATTATTATCCATCAAATTATGTTTCGGTTTTGCTTTATGTTTTTGCTGATGGAAAAAAGGAGTTGCCGGGATTTACTATTGATTATGCCGGATATGTCAAACCTAAAACAATTGAAAAATTAGCTTATATTGATGGGGAATCCTGGTGGAAGCCTGAGCATAAATTTTATCTAACGCGGCTATCAAGGTCAATGACTTTTTCGGAGATGACCGAAGATTTAATTTTCCGCGCGGCAGATGATAATAAACCAGTAGGAAGCGGCGAAAAAAACACGGTCGATAAAATCTTAAATGCTTTTCTTGCATTTTTAATTGCCTTATTAATTTGGGTGTTTAGTTTTATTGGCTTAATTTTTATCATTTTTAGCTTTATAAGGCGGTCAACAAAATCAAAGACTACTTATACGGTTTCTGTAATTTTGCAGTGGATTTCATTTATTTGCACGGCAATAGGATCATTGGTATATTTATTAGTTATAGCTGAAAGGGGATTTTTTGGAAGGATGTTTGATTTTAAGGATGATGATATGCAAATCTGGGGAGTGTTTATTTTTGGGTTTGCGGCAATTGTTGTTATGTTGACTATCTTGCTAGTGCAAAGAGCGCGATATTTAAAGATTAAAGACACATTAAAATAGAATTATAAAATTATTTGATTAACGAATTGCGGATTAACGAATTCTAAAAAATTAATTCGTTAATTCATTAATGCGTTAATAATTAATAATGAATAAAAGATTAACGAATTTTTTAGACAAACAAAAAGCAAAATATAAATTAATAAAACACAAAACTGTTTATACTGCTTATGATGCGGCGGCAACCCAAGGGTTGAAATTAAAACAGGTTGCAAAGACTTTACTTATTAAAGCAGACAATAAATTTATTTTTGCCATTTTGCCAGCTTCAAAACGTTTAGATTTGAATAAATTAAAAAAAGAAATGAATCGCCGTCAAAAAAAGCTCGGTGAAAAAGTAACTAAAAAAATAACTATTTGCAATGAACGGCAAATTGTCAAAAATTTTACCAAAGGCAAAGGTGCTTTAGCTCCCTTTGGCAGTTTTTATAAAACACCGACATTTATTGATAAAGGACTTATGAAAGCTAAAAAGATTAATTTAAATGCTGGAACATTTACTGAATCTTTGGAAATGACGCCAGCGATGTATAAAAAGGTAGAAAAGCCGGTTGAGGGAGTTATCGGCAAATAAAATCCTAAATTCAAAATTCTAAATCCTAAATAAATTCCAATATCCAAAATTCAAATGTTGTAGACTAAAATTTTGCAAAGCAAAATTTATATTTTGAATTTTGTTTTTTGAATTTTGGATTTATTTAGAATTTGGTACTTGAGATTTGGAATTTTTTCTTAGATGTATAAAGTTCAACTCGAGAAATTCGAAGGTCCTCTTGACCTTCTTTTAGAATTAATTGAAAGTGAAAAATTAAATATTACCGAAGTTTCCTTGACAAAAGTCTGCGATCAATATTTAAAGTATCTTGAGGAAACTAAGGATATTAGTCCTTCTAATCTTGCAGATTTTTTATTAGTCGCGGCACAGTTAATTCTGATAAAATCAAAAGCGATTCTGCCTGATTTTCAATTATCTGACGAAGAAAAAATTTCAACAGAAGAATTATCTTTTCGTCTTTTGCAATATAAAAAATTTAAGGCGGCGGCAAAGAAAATTTTGCAAATGTATCTTGGAAAAAACATTTGCCATGAAAAACGATTTCAAGAGACGCTGGTTGCATTTTATCCCGGTAAAAATTTAACATCTGAAAATATATCCTTGACGTTTTACGATCTTTTACGAATCCTAAAACAGTTTGAAATTTTGGAAAAAGAAACAATTAAAGAAACTGTTTCAATTAAGGAAAAAATTATTCATCTTCAATTTTTAATTAGTCGTCAAGTCAATATTAGATTCAATAAAATTATTAAACAAGCAAAAACAAGACTTGAAGCAATTGTGTCATTTTTAGCCTTGCTTGAACTAATCAGACAGAAAGTTATAAATGTAATTCAATCTGATACATTTGGGGAGATTGAAATAAAGAAATCGTCGAATCAAGAATTATGAATCAAGAATTAAGAATTAGTCCGCCGAAGGCGGACCCCAAAACCATAATTCATAATTCCTAATTCGTAATTCATATCTATGAAGAATTTAAAGCCAATTTTAGAAAGCCTAATTTTCACTTCAGGCAAACCAATAGAAATTAAGAAATTAGCAAAATTTACTGACGTAAAAGAAGAAGAAATCAAAAAAGTTCTAGAAGAACTCCAGCAAGAATACAAAAATCAGAACAGGGGATTATCTTTAATTTTACAATCAAATCAGGTGCAAATGACGTCAGCGCCAGAATTTGCTGAATTTGTTAAAAAAGTGGCAGTTGACGAATTGCAAGAAGATTTATCAAAAGCTAGCCTTGAAACTTTGTCGATTATTACTTATCAAGGTCCGATTACACGTGCGGCAATTGAAGCAATTCGGGGAGTAAATTGCGTTTATATTTTGCGAAATTTATTAATCCGCGGTTTAATTACCAAGGCAAAATCAGAAAAAGATGCCAGGATGTCGATCTATGAAGTTTCTTTTGATTTTTTGCGCCATTTAGGAATTAGAAAAGTCCAGGACCTGCCCGACTACGAAAATCTGCACAAAGAAGTGACCTTTGAAGAATATATCAAGGAAGCAGGGAAAACGGCAACAAAACCAGTGGAAAAAATATCAAAACCCAAAATCCTCCGACGAAGTCAAGAATCCTCGACAAAGTCGGGACAAATGTCAAATGAATACTAAAATTAAAACGTCAATAAGGTTTATTTTTGAAGATTAGTGTTTAAGTTTATAAAATCCAAGCGAGCTTGGATTTTTTTATTAAAATTTCAAAGATCAAGAATTAAGAATTAATCCCAACGAGATTGTAACAGAAAACCATAATTAATTCATGATTCCTAATTCATAATTCACATTTAGGTTATCCACACTACAATAATTGTTTAATTAAAAAATGTTATCATTTGCCAGATTTAAGCCAAAAAATTTAAAAATTGAACAAATTTGACAGTCCTATATATAGTAGTAAAATGGAATAACAAGCCACTATATATAGTAGACAAAATAGATCGCAAAACATGTAACGTATAACCTATAACTCAAGAATTGAGACTTGCGTTACAAGTTGTAAGTTACAAGTTACACAAAGATGCGTTGCCCACACTGCCATCACGAAGAAACAAAGGTTATTGACTCCCGTGAAATCGAGCAAGGAAAAATTATCCGACGACGACGCGAGTGCGAAAGCTGTAAATTTAGATTTTCTACTCATGAAGAATTAGAACTTTTAAATTTGGTTGTAAAAAAACGAGATGGACACAAAGAACCATATAATCGCGACAAAATAATCCACGGGGTCAAGCTTGCCTGCGAAAAACGTCCGGTAAAACCCGAGGATATTTTAAAAGTTATAAGCCAAGTAGAACAAGAACTGCAAAATTTAGGAAAAACCGAAGTAGAAAGTAGAATAATTGGAAATTTTGTGATAAAATATTTAAAAGATTTTGATGAAGTTGCTTATTTGCGTTTTGCCTCGGTCTATAAAGATTTTAAAGATGCAAATGGATTTAAAAAAGAAATTGAAAAAATGAAAAAGTAATTGCTATCTTGTTAATTGTTAATTGCTATCTTGAAAATAATCAATAAGATAACAAGATAACAAGATAACAATTTTGATAAAGTGAAACAGACAAATATAAAAAATGAAAAATCGGCAAAAGCACCAACAAAGATTCATCTCACTCCAAATGCTCTCCAAGTTCTAAAAAAACGCCAATATTTGATTTGTGACGAAAAAGGGATGCCGCAGGAAAAACCAGAACAAATGTTTTATCGCGTAGCTAAATATATTGCCCAAGGAGATAAAAAATATGGCGCAAAAAAGGCAGAAATTAAAAAAACTACCGAAGATTTTTATAACCTGATGGCAAATTTAGAATTTTTGTCGGGAATGGCTTTGCGCAACGCCGGACGACGCGAGCTTGGCCAACTCTCTGCCTGTTATGTCTTGCCAATTTCTGATTCAATGGAATCAATTTTTAACACCTTAAAAAATGCCGCTTTTCTACACAAATCAGGAGCAGGAGTAGGTTATGATTTTTCCAAATTACGACCAAAAGGTGATATTATCAAATCCACTAATGGGAAAACTTCAGGTCCAATTTCTTTTATGAAGTTATACGATTATACAACCGAAACAGTAGTTAATAATGCTTCGGCGCGGCGAGGCGGAAATATGGGAATTTTAAGAATCGATCATCCGGATATTTTGGATTTTATTAAAATAAAAGAAGATGAACATAGTTTAAATAATTTTAATATTTCTGTTGCCATAACTGATAAATTTATGAAGGCAGTAAAAGAAAATACTGATTATGATTTAATAAATCCTCGAACATTGAAAAAAGTAAAAAAAATAAAAGCCAGTGAAATTTTTAATTTAATTGTTGAAAAAGCATGGGAAAGCGCCGAACCAGGACTTCTTTTTATTGATGCGGTTAACCGCTATAATCCTACTCCAGCATTAGGTAGAATTGAAGCAACAAATTTATGCGGCGAACAGCCGCTTTTGCCTTATGAAGCTTGTAATTTAGGTTCTATCGTTTTACCTCGAATGTTAAAAAATGAAAACAATAAAACACAGATCGACTACAAAAAGTTAGAAAAAGCGATATATACAGCCTGTCATTTTTTAGATAACACTGTAGATTTAAACAATTATCCCTTGCCGGAAATTAAGAAAATTAATTTGGGCAATCGAAAAATTGGTTTGGGTCTTATGGGTTTTGCTGACACACTTTATGAACTTAGTATTCCTTATAATTCAAAGGAAGCAGAAAATTTTGCTAAAAAAATAATGAAATTTATCACTCAGACAGCACGAAAAGCATCATGCGAGCTGGCAAAAAAAAGAGGAAATTTTCCAAATTTTAAGAAAAGTATTCGACCTAAATTTGGTTTTAAATATTTGCGCAACGCGACAACAACAACTATTGCTCCAACCGGTACGATCTCAATTTTTGCAAATTGTTCATCTGGTATTGAGCCGGCATATGGATTAGTCTATCTGCGAAAAAATATTTTAGATATTGGTCAAGATAAGTTTATTGAAGTTAATCCGATTTTCGAAAAAATAATAAAGAAAAGATGGCTTTATTCCCGGGAATTAATGGATAAAATAGTAAAAAAAGGAACAATACAAGGAATGTCAGAAATTCCCCAAGACATTCAAAAAGTTTTTGTTACTGCCTTAGATATTGAACCAGAATGGCATATAAGAATTCAAGCGGCTTTTCAAAAATATACTGATAACGCTGTTTCTAAAACAGTTAATCTAAAAAATTCAGCAACGCGCGAAGATGTAGCAAAAGTATTTATGCTAGCTTATAAATTGGGTTGCAAAGGAGTAACAGTTTATCGCGATAAATGCCGTCAAAGACAGGTTTTGAACTTAACGACTATTGAGGACGTTAAATCGTAAAACGTGTAACATATAACTTATAACTCAAGAAGTAAAACTTGTGTTACAGGTTATCTGGCTTCGCCAGATCTCGCGAAACGGGACAAGTTACAAGTTACACAGTAATGAAAGAAAAAATCATCAAATCATTTACTCCGAAATTATCTCCCAATGCTTTGGAAGTTGTCAAAAAGCGTTATTTAAAATTAGATAAGACTGGTAAGTCACTTGAAACGCCGGCCCAAATGTTTTTTCGTGTGGCAAGTTTTATTGCCCAAGCAGATAAAAAGTATATCGCAAAAAAAACAAAAAAAGAACAAGAAAAAACGATAAATGAAACCATTAAAAAGTTTTACGAGATATTAACTTCATTAAAGTTTTTGCCCGGAGGCAGAGTTTTATTCGAAGCAGGAAATAAGCATTTAGGGCAATTTTCTTCTTGTTTTGTTGTACCAATCCCCGATTCAATATCTGGAATTTTTGAAGCGCTGACAAATGCCGCTATTATTCAGCAGCACAACGGCGGCACGGGATTTAATTTTTCTCACATCAGGCCAAAAGGCGATGAGGTGCGCGGCGTGCCAAATGTTGCTGCCGGTCCAATTCATTACATAAAAACATTTGATACTGCTCTCTCACGAGTATTGCAAGGTTCTAAAAGACATGGAGCAAATATAGGGATTTTGAATATTAATCATCCAGACATTGAAGAATTTATTGCCTTAAAAAATAACAGCTCGCAGCTTAAAAATTTTAACATTTCCGTTGGCGTCACAGATAACTTTATGGAAAAACTCCGAGAAGATAAAGATTACGAATTAATTAATCCACGAACAGAAAAGACAGTAAAAAAATTACGGGCCTATGATGTTTTCAATCGCATCGCCGAATCTGCCTGGCAATGCGCTGATCCCGGCCTTATCTTCCTTAATAAACTTGAAGCAACGAATCCAACGCCGCGTTTAGGAAAAATTGAAGCAACTAATCCATGCGGAGAACAGCCGCTTTTGCCTTATGAATCTTGCAATTTAGGCCACATTGTTTTAGCAAATCATATCAAAGAAAAAAAAGTTGGCTTGAATACTTATCAAGAAATTAACTGGCCGGAACTGAAAAAAACAATCTGGAAAGCGGTGCATTTTATGGATAATATGCTTGATCTAAATGATTTTCCGCTTAAGCAAATAAAAGAAAAGGTTTTAAAAACGCGGAAAATCGGTTTAGGAATTATGGGTTTTGCCCAAATGCTCTACAAACTAAAAATTCCTTATAACTCACCGCGAGCGGAAAATTTAGCCAAAAATATTATGAAATTTATCCGCACGGAAGGTCGAAAAGCTTCTTCCGGCCTGGCTAAAATTCGCGGCGTATTTCCTGCCTGGCGCGGCAGCATTTATGAAAAAGAAAATTTAAAATTAAGAAATGCAACAATTACGACCATTGCACCGACTGGAACAATTTCAATGGTTGCTAATACTTCATCAGGCATTGAACCGGTTTTTTCGCTGGTAACGATGCGTCGAACATTTTTTGAAGAAAAAGGAGAAAATCAAGCAAGTAAAACACTTATTTTTATCGATCCGGTGTTTGAAGAGACGGCAAAAAAACGCGGGATTTGGTCTCAAAAATTAATTGAAAAGATTTTTGAAGCCGGTGGTATCCAAAATATCCCTGAAATTCCAGACGATATTAAAAAAGTTTTTGTTACTGCCCATGATATTGAACCAGAATGGCATATAAAAATTCAAGCCGCGGCGCAAAAATACACTGACGCGTCAGTTTCAAAAACTATTAATTTTAAAGATACAACGACAGTTGAAGATATAAAAAGAGCTTATATTTTAGCTTATCGACTTGGTTGTAAAGGAATAACAATTTACCGAGATAGTTCAAAAAAAGAGCAAATTTTAAATATTGGCAAAATTAGTAAAAAAGAATCCCTAGATGATAAACTTAAAACAACAAAAAAACAGCCAGTTGGTATTTTAGACGAAATAAGAACAGTGCCGACTGATGGAATTAAAGTTGCGGCTGGCAAAAAAAGCGATCTTTCTGAAAATGCGATGCTTGTTTTAAAAAAAAGAGCTTTAAAAAAGACAAAAAACGGAAAAACAAAAGAAACGCCTGATCAATTATTTTGGCGTGTTGCGAAGTTTGTCGCCTTTGCTGACAAAAAATATTCAAAACACCTCAAAAAAATAAAAGAAACTGAACAAGAATTTTACAAAATGATGAAAAATCTAGAATTTTTGTCAGGACAGGTTTTACGCAATGTTGGCGAAGAAAAACTAACTTTGTCTGCTTGTTTTGTTCTGCCAATTTCTGACTCAATCGAAGAAATTATGAAAACAATGACCGAAAACATAATTGTCCATAAAGCAACTGGCGGTACGGGCATTAATTTTTCTCGTCTGCGTTCAAAAAATGCCGCGGTTGGCTCAACTAACGAACTTGCAACAGGGCCTTTAGGTTTTATTCGTGCTTTTAATGCCGCTCAAGATACAATCAGAACGAAGGGAGGGCGAAAACAAGGAAGTATGGTAATTTTAAATATTAATCACCCAGATATTGAAGAATTTATCAAATCAAAAGATAAGCCCAGCGAACTTTCTAATTTTAATATCTCGGTTGGAATTTTTGATAACTTTATGGAAGCAGTTGAAAAAAATAAAGATTACCCGTTAGTTGATCCTCACACAAAAAAGATTATCAAAAAAGTAAAGGCCAATCAGTTATTTAATCTTATTATTGAACATGCCTGGCGAAGCGCCGATCCAGGAATTTTGTTTTTAGACCGCATTGAAAGTGATAATCCTACGCCAAGTCTTGGAAAATTAGAAACAACAAATCCTTGCGGAGAACAACCGCTTTTGCCTTATGAAACCTGTAATTTAGGTTCAATTGTTCTTTCAAATATGATAAAAACTAAAAACAAAAAAAATGAAATTGATTTTAATAAAATTAAAAAAGTTGTAAAGCTTGCTGTTCATTTTCTTGATAATACAATTGATTTAAATAATTTTCCTTTGTCAAAAATGGAAATAATGACTCGCCAAAATCGCAAAATTGGTCTTGGGGTTATGGGATTTGCCGATCTATTAATTAAATTAGGCATTCCTTACAACAGCGATCTAGCAGTTAAAATTGCGGAAAAAATAATGAAATTTATCAATCAAGAGGCAAGAAAAGCCTCATCTGATTTAGGCAAAACAAAAGGTTTTTTCTTAAATTTTAAAAAAAGTATCTGGCCGAAATTTGGCTTTAAAACAATGCGCAATGCCGCAATTACCACTATTGCTCCAACTGGATATATTAGCATCGTCGCTGGCTGCACTTCAGGGATTGAACCAATTTTTGCCATCGCCTACAAAAGAAAAAATTCTCTTGGCGGCATAACGCAATTTGAAGTTCATCCTATATTTGAAGAAATAGCGAGAAAGCGCGGTTTTTGGTCAGAAAAACTTCTTGAAAAAATCTTTCAACAAGGTACTCTTAAAAATATACCGGAAATTCCTGATGACATTAAAAAAATTTTTGTTACTGCCCATGATATTGAACCAGAATGGCATATAAAAATTCAAGCGGCTTTTCAAAAATATACCGACAATGCAGTTTCAAAAACTATTAACTTTAAAGAATCGACAACCGTCAGCGATGTTGCAAAAGCTTACAAGCTTGCCTATAAATTAGGGTGTAAAGGTGTAACAATTTATCGCTACGGCTCAAAAGAAATGCAAGTTTTATCAAAAGGCGAGAAAGAAACAAAAAGCGAATCAAAAAAATTACTTTCTGCGATGCCTCAACCTCGACCGCGGCCAGATATCGTTAAAGGAAAAACCTATGAACTAAAAACAGCTTATGGCGGTCTTTATGTAACAATTAATGACGATGAAGAAGACAGGCCATTTGAAGTTTTTGCGACAATCGGCAAAGCCGGTGGATTTTTTGCTGCTGAATCCGAGGCAATTTGCCGCTTGATTTCGCTAGCCTTGCGTTCAGGTATCCCAGCTTCTCAAATTGTAAAACAATTAAAAGGAATCCGCGGCCCTATGCCTTCATGGACAAAAAAAGGAACAGTTTTTTCAATCCCCGATGCGATTGCAAAAATTATTGAAGACCACATAAAGCGCGATCAGACAAAATTACCATTTGCAGAAGTTAAAAAGGAAAATAACAGAAAACCTGCAACTACCGAAGCAATAAAATCGATTGAGACGCTAAAGTCAAATTTCAATGCTTCAGACAAACTCTATGACACAGCGGCTGCAAGGAAACTATCGCAAAAAGAAAGTCCAATTTCACCGTTAGCTGATATCGGCTATGCCCCGGAATGTCCAGAGTGTGGAAGTATTTTAGAATTTGGCGAAGGATGTTTAATTTGCCGCGCCTGCGGATATTCAAAATGCGGGTAATATATGAGTGGTTAGTATTTAGTGGTTTAGTGAATTAGTGAAAAATATTTTTTTAGGTCGCTAAACGCTAATCTCTATATGCTAAACGCTAAATTATGAAATCTCATCTCGGTAAAATTCATATCTACACTGGCCCGGGACAGGGAAAGACCCAAGCCGCTTTGGGTTTGGCTTTACGAGCGCTTGGCCGCGGATATAAAGTTTGTGTAATTCAATTTATGAAAGGAAAGCTGTCTGGCGAGAATTTAATTGCAAAAAAATTAGCTCCTGATTATAAAATTTATCAGTTTGGAAAACCGGGATTTATAAAAAAAGGCGAGGGGACAATGCAAGATAAAAAATTAGCTAAACAAGGTCTTGATTTTGCAAAAAAAATTTTACAGGAAAAAAAAATTGATCTTTTGATTTTAGATGAAGTTAATGTTGCTCTAGATTTCGGCTTGCTAAAATTACAAGATGTGATAGAATTTTTAAAGAGAGACCGTACTGGAGTTGAAATTATCTTAACTGGCAGAGCTGCACATCGAAAAGTTTGTGAATTAGCAGATTTGGTAACCTACATGAAAAATGCAAAACATTATTTTAAAAAGGGGATTGGCGCCCGCGAGGGAATAGAGTTCTAATTTTCAATTTTCAATATCCAATTATCAATCAAATTCCAAATATCAATTTTCAAACTGTTTGAAAATTGTGATTTGAAAATTGATTGGTTATTAAAATTTGAGATTTGAGATTTACGATGAATTTAAAAATTTACTTTTACCAAAACAAACTCAAAATTTTAGGCGCGATTTTGCTAGTTGTGTTTGGCATTTTTGCTCGTTTTTTTCGCATTCACTTTTTTCCAGAATTACCAAATGTTGAGCCAATAACGATTTGTACTCTTTTAGCTGGAGCCTTTTTAGGTGGCGGATATGCATTATTTGTACCTTTAGTTATTATTGCCATAACTGATATGACAATCGGCAACACTTCAATTTTATATTTTACATGGTCAGCTTGGGCAATTATTGGACTTTTCAGCTTAATTGTGCGAAAATCTAATAAAAAGAGTTTTTCGTTTGGATTTAAAATGGCAGGATTAGGGGTTTGCGCCTCATTATTTTTCTATTTGTGGACAAATTTTGGCGTGTGGTTAATTTCCGGAATGTATCCCCATACTTTGTCTGGGCTTATTTGGTGTTATATAATAGCTTTGCCATTTTTAAAACTAAATTTATTTGGAAATTTAATAATTGTGTCAGTTGGGAGCTTTGTTTTGGTCATAACTTTAAGAATTTATAAATCCTTTAAAATTTATAAATTTAAATATTTAAAATTCATTGAAAATTGAAAATTAAAAATTGAAAATTTATGAGTCAGCGTCCTTCAAAAATTGATTATTATATGGGAATTGCAAAACAAGTTGCCCAGCGCGCAACCTGCTTGCGAGCAAAACATGGAGCAATTATTGTCCGCGATGATCAAATTATTGCCACCGGATATGTTGGCGCGCCGCGCGGATGTAAAGATAGTTTAGAGCATGGTTTTTGCCTACGCACAAAACTAGGCATTCCTCATGGTCATCGCTATGAATTATGCCGTTCAGTTCATGCAGAGATGAACGCGATAATTAATGCCGCTCGAGCTGGCGTTAGTCTTTTAGCGGGAGATATGTATATTTACAGCGAACGTCTCCCTGATCATAAAATATTAGACGCCCTGCCGTGTTTTATTTGTAAAAAAATGATTATTAATGCTGGATTAAATAGAGTTATTGGAATTACAAAATCTGGAAAACCAAAAATTTACAATGTTGCCGATTGGGTAAAATTTTGGAAAACACATGATATAATTGATGATCAACATCAATATGGAGATGGAGAAAAAGTATTTAGTGAAAAAGAACTGGCTCAGGAAAAAACTAAATTATGATAATAGGCATTACCGGCACACTTGCGGCAGGGAAAGATACCATTGCTTCTTATTTACAAAAAAAGGGGTTTGTTCATTATTCTCTTTCTAACATTTTACGGGAAGAATTAAAAAAACAAGGCATTGAAGAAAATATTGATAATTTACTTGCTTTAGGCAATAAATTGCGTCAAGAATTTGGACCAGGAATTTTGGGTAGAAAAACATTGGAAAAAATTAAAAATAATAAAGAAAAAAAAGCAATTGCCAGCAGTATTCGCCACCCAAAAGAAATCGAAGAATTACGAAAAGGCAGAAATTTTGTTTTAATTGCAGTTGATGCGCCGATTAAAATCCGCTACAAACGAATTCAGAAACGAAAACGGGCTGGCGATCAAGTTTCTTTTGAAAAATTTAAGTCCCAGGAAAAATCTCAACTAAAAGGAAATGGAACAAAAGCCCAGCTTTCAAAATGCATCAAAGTGGCAGATTACAAAATTATTAATAATAAATCATTTGAAAACCTTTATCAAAATATCGATAAAATATTAAAAAACTGATTAGTTTGCCGCAATTTACAGGTGCTGCCGATGTTAAAAAAAATAACATGCGTCATTAAAATTAATTATTAATAATGACGCTTTTTATAAATAACTCTTGTTTTGGCATAAAAATAAGATATAATGAAAATATAATTTCCTTGAATTATAAAATATTGAACTTAATATTTTTAAAGATATAATTTTATATCAACCCTGTATTCGAAATGCGACGCGAGGAGAGCATTTCGCCCGCCTGCCTATATCAAAGCCCTACAAAATAAATCAAGGATTTATTTGCAAACATAAAACTTTTCTTGCTGCCATGCTGGTATAAATTTAGGCTTTGGCGGGCAGGTAATTCAGGGTAATTTTGAAAAAATGTCTCCAAAAGTAAGTATTATTATCCCTGCTTATCAGGCAGAAAAAACTATTAAAAAATGCCTCGATTCAATATTTCCCCAAACTTTTAACAATTTTGAGGTGATTGTGGTTAATGATGGATCAGCTGATGAAACTCTTAAAATTTTAAAAAGTTATGAGATTCCTCGCTACGCTCGGAATGACATCATAAAAATTATCAATCAAAAAAATCAAGGATCAAATCCAGCGCGAAATAGGGGAGTAAAAGAAGCAAAGGGAAATTATCTTTTATTTTGCGATGCAGATATTGAAATGAAACCACAAATGCTCGAGAAAATGGTCGAGATACTAGAAAAAAATCTCGATAAATCATTTGCCTACTCTTCTTTTTATTTTGGTTTTAAAAAATTTAAGTTATGGCCGTATTCCGTTTCTCGCCTTAAAAAAATGCCTTATATTCATACTACCTCTTTAATTCGGCAAAAATATTTTCCGGGTTTTGACGAGAATATCAAGCGTCTGCAAGATTGGGATTTATTTTTAACAATGTCAGAACAAAAACATTATGGGATTTTTATTCCTGAATTTCTTTTCAAAATTCATCCGAGAAAAAAAGGTTTAAGTTCATGGCTGCCGAAAAGTTTTTATAAAATTCCATGGCAAAAATTTGGTATAAAAATTAAAAGTTTGGAGGAATACAAAAAAGCAGAAAAAATCATTAAGGAAAAACATAAATTGCCATAACTTTTTTTAATATTTTATAGATCTTTTGCAAAATAATTTAATTTTCGTTAATAATAAGTATAAAAGTAGATTTTAAATAAAAAATAAAAATAAACAAAACTTATGATCACCTTCAAATCTTTATCCCAAAGACCACGACACTTTCTTAATTTCACTGGCTTTAGCGCCAAAGAGTTCCTTAAACTTAAAGAATCAATTAAAGAGGAATGACTTAAAATCAGGTTTTCGAGATTTAAAACCAAACGTCTTAGAAAGATTGGCGGTGGTCGAAAGCTTAAACTTTTTAATTTAGAAGATCAGCTCCTTGTTTTCCTTGTTTATGCCAAGCTTTATCCTTCTTATCTTCTTTTAGAATACCTTTTTAATATCGATGAGTCTAATGTTTGTCGGATTGTTGAAGAATTCCTGCCTATTCTTTCAAAAAAGATCGTCATCAATCGCCAAGGCAAAAAGATCACTACTTTGGAAGAACTTAAAAGAGTTATCCCTGATTTAGATGAAATCCTAGTTGACGCCACCGAACAGAAAATCCAAAGGCCTTTAAAGAGCAAGAAAAAAATATTATTCGGGAAAGAAAAAAGCTTTTACGATAAAAACCCAGATTATGACAAATAAACAAGGTCTTGTCCTTCAGGCAAGCGATTCCTCTCCTGGACGGATTCATGATTACAAATATTTTAGAAAAACAACTTTGCCTAAATGGCTGGAAAAACATCCTCAAATTACTGGTTACGGAGATTCGGGTTATGAGGGGGTAAATAAGGATTACCCTAAAGCCAATTTTAAAGTGCCAATTAAGCGAACAAGGGCTAAATCCAAGCTTAGCAGGTCAGAAAAAATCAAAAATACCAAACAAAGAAGGGAAAGAGTTATTGTTGAACATACTTTTGCTTACTTAAAAAAGTTCAGAATTCTCTCAGAAATATTCCGTAATGCTAAAAACCGTTATTCTGCAATTTTCAAATCCATTGCTTTCTTGGTAAATCTCAGAATGTTAGAAAGAACTGTTTCAATCTAATATCCTGAGACTTACAGGGAAAATGTTTTCTTTAAAAAAGTTATTTTGCAAGACATCTTATGTTAATGTAATTATTAAAAATATGCTACAGTGCTCTAGAGCACTGTAGCATGCCACTGATATAAAATTCAATATTGAATTCAATTGCCATGAAAATGCTAAAATAACATAAAATTATGTCGCGAAAATATACACGAGGTCATTATTTTAATTTAGAGGAAATAAATCTTCTTGTTAACTTATTAACACGGACTAGCGATATAAAAACCGCCAAAAAATTTTTTGAAATAATATTTACCAAAGATGAGTTAGAAAAAGTAACAAGAAGAATTCAAGCTATTTTGTTGTTTTATCAAGGCAAAACTTGCAGAGAAGTAAAAAAGGAGTTAAAAATGGGATTTAACACTGTTTCCCATTTCTACTTGTTTTGGAAACTTAATAAAAAATTTCTTGACAATATTTTTACAACCAAGGGTGTTGAAAAACGAGAAAAGATAAAAGAATATACATTACTTACACCAGAAATGAGATATTTCTTGAAAAGATTATTAAAAGGAAAATAAGCACGGCCAGTTGATCCAGTGCTCTAGAGCACTGGATCAGGCTAGAATTGATCAAATTAATTTAATCGAACCAAAATTTTTTGTTTAAAATTTTCACTTCTAATGAACAATAAAATCACTTTATCAATCATCATTGTCAACTGGAACACACACGATTTATTGCGTCAATGTCTTAAATCGATTTATCAAGAAACAAAAAATATAGATTTTGAAATTTTTGTCGTGGATAATAATTCGCGAGATAAAAGTGTTGAAATGGTACAGCAGGAATTTCCGCAAGTTAAATTAATTGTTAATCAAAAAAATCTTGGTTTTGCTTATGCAAATAATCAGGCAATAAAACGAAGCGGGGGAGCGTATATTTTGCTTTTAAACCCTGATACGATTATTTTAGAAAACGCAATTGAAAAATGCATAAAGTTTTTAGAAAATCAGCGTCCGCATTATAATTACGATCACAATTATTTTACGAAGGCTAAAAAAATAATTAAAAAAAGCAGTGAAAATGAACTAAAGAAAAAAATTGGAGTTTTAGGCTGTAAATTATTAAACCCCAACAAAACCTGGCAGCCCTCTTGTCGTACTTTTCCCACTTTATTTTCACAAATTATAATTTTATTAAAAATCCATAATCTTTTTCCAAGTTTAATAAAAAAATATTTAATGCTTGAGATAGATCAAAATAAAAGCTATGAGATTAGTCAAGTTATGGGAGCATTTTTTCTAATAAAAAAAGAGGTCATTGAAAAAATTGGATTGCTCGATAAAAAATATTGGATCTGGTTTGAAGAAGTGGATTTTTGTAAACGTGCGAAATTAGCCGGCTACAAAATTTTTTATTGGCCGAGCGCTTCAATTATCCATTACAAAGCTCAAAGTTTTAATCAAGTTTTGGGAATCAAAAAACAATGGCACTTAAATGCTTCAATGCTGCATTATTTTTGGAAGTTTTCTAAATTCGGCTTTCCAATACTACTGCTTTTATGGCCGGTGAGTATGCTGCTGGCACTAATAGTTCAAATTATGCAATTAGTCATACCAGTAAGAAAGAAGAAATATTTATAATAAATCCTCCCACCTTTCGGCGAGGTATTAGACCCCGCCGAAAGGATTATATTAACTTCATTCATCCCCGCCGCAAGCGACGGGGTATTCTGAAAGGTGGGAGGATAAAAATCCAAATATCAAATAAATGTCAAATGACTAAATGCCAAATTTGATTTTTAACATTTGAATTTTGAGATTTATATGTCAAGCATTTTCCAGCCTAAGCCAATCTTAAAATTAACAGCCTTATTTTGCGGCATTTACCTGCTTTCGTATTTAGGTTATCTTTTCCCAATTCTAAACGCCGCGATATTTTGGATAATTGTAATTGCGACAGCAATTTTGTCATTTAAAAAATTGGAATATGGAGTTTTAATTGTTTTATCCGAACTATTTCTGGGCGGTCGGGGGTATATTTTTTCTTTTAATTTTTTTGGCTTTGTAGCGTCTTTGCGCCTTGCGCTATTTTGTGTAGTTTTCTTAATCTGGTTTTTTTATTACCGTTCTTATAATAAATATAGTTTTGTAAAATCAAAATATTTTCTTCCTTTTGTTTTTTTAACTTTTATTATTATTCTTGCTGCCGCACGAGGCATTTATTTTGGACATTCAATAAAAAATATTTTCTTTGATCTTAATGGCTATTTATATTTTGCTTTTATTTTCCCAGTTTTTGATATTATTAACAAAAATAACTTAATTAAAAAATTATTGCAAAATTTAATCGCGGCAGCGGCCACTCTTGCTCTTTTAACAATTTTTATGGGTTTTGGCTTTAGCTTTTTGCATCCCGAAGTTAGATTAGATAAATCTGGTATTCTATCATTTGAATTTGAAAAAGGAGAAGAAATGACACAGGAAATTTCCCACAGTGTTTTGGCAAAAAAAGAGCTAAAAACCTTCGCCCTGCGACGTGATATGTCAGAACAAAAACAAGCAGAATACCGCTGGTCGCGCGACACAGGAATAGGGGAGTTGGCATATATCAGCGGACGATTTTTTCGCTTTTTTTCTGCTTCGCAACTTTATCAAGTTATTCTTTTGGGTTTAATTCTTTTCTTTTTTAAAGATAAATTTTTTCAAAAAGCGTTGTTTAAAAAAGATTCTTTTTTGCCGGCAGTAATTTTAGGAATTATTTTTCTTTCAATTATTATTAGTTTTTCCCGCAGTCTTTGGCTTGGGACTGCCGCAATTTGTCTTTTTTTCTTGCTTTCATTGCCAAAAAAATATTTATTCAAAACTATTTTTCTTGGCCTTGTTTTGCTAATAATTTTAATTTTTGTCTTAAAATTTTTTACTCCTTCAATTTATGATAGTTTTTCTGACCGTATCAGTTCAATCTTTCGTCCACAAACACAATCAACCGCCCTTACTCGAATAAATATCTTAAATTCGGCCTGGCAGGAAATAAAACAACATTTTTTGTTTGGTTGGGGGTTTGGTAAAACTGTTAGTTATGAAAGCGTCATTCCTGGCGCATCCGGCATTTTAAAAGTTTTTGCTTTTGAATGGCAATATGTGGAAATTCTTTTAAAACTTGGCTTGATAGGAGTAACATTTTACTTGTGGTTTTTATTTTCGATATTTATCGAAAGATACAAATTAAAATATTTGCCCAGCGAAAAATATTTTATTGCTAATGCCTTTACTGCCGGTCTTTTAGGATTTCTAATTATCAATATTACTACTCCTTATTTAAATCATCCGTTAGGAATTGGATTTTTGATAATTACGATAGGAATCTTAGAAATCTTAAATCTAAAATCTTAAATCTTATATGCCTTTAGTTTCAATCATTATTTTAGGCTACAACAGTAAAAAATATCTAAAATTATGTTTTGAAGCAATTTTTGCTCAATCATATTCAAATTTAGAAATCATTTATGTTGATAATGCATCATCTGATGACTCATTAAAAGTGGCTGAATCTTTGTTAAACAAAAATATCAAAATTATTAAAAATGAAAAAAATTTAGGTTATGCTGGCGGACAAAACTGTGGGATCAGAAATTCATCGGGAGAATTTGTATTATGTTTAAATCCAGATATTATTTTGGACAAAGATTACATTAAAAATATTGTTGAATTATTCCAAAAAAATAAAAAAATCGGGGCAGTTACGGGAAAATTACTGAAATTTAAAATTATTCCAGTATGCCATTCTGAACGGAGGCCCCGATTTATCGGGGTCGAAGTGAAGAACCCCCCCGCTCATCAAGTGGATCCTTCAGCCGCTTCGCGGCTTCAGGATGACATAATTGAAAAAACAAATATCATTGATTCTTGTGGACTTGAAATTTTCAAATCTCACCGTGTTGTAGAACGGGGCGGGGGAGAAATAGAATCTGAAATCTCAAATCTTAAATCTCGAATCTATAATATATCTCAAAAGATTTTTGGGGTAAGCGGCGCTGCGCCAATTTTTCGAAAATCAGCACTAGAAACGATTCGCATAAATTCGTATAAAAAATTTGTATCTCCTTCGCATTCTTATTTTGACGAAGATTTTTTTTCCTATAAAGAAGATATTGATTTATCTTTTAGACTTTTGCATGCTGGCTTTGAATGTTGGTTCGAACCAAAGGCTTTAGCTTGGCATCATCGCTGGGAAACAGGATCGCAAGAAATAGAAAAAACTAAAGACACTATTAAAAGAAGAAAAAAACGTTCAATATTGATAAATTTTTTATCTTACCGCAATCATATGTTTTTTCTTCTAAAAAACGAGTTTCTTTCAAACCTGATTTTATATTTTCCTTGGATTTTTATTTACGAAATAAAAAAACTGATTTTTGGCTTATTTTTCGATAAATCAATAATTTATGGATTTTGGAATTTCCTTAAATTTCTTCCGTTGACTTTAAAAAAAAGACGTGATATTCTATCAAAAAGCAAGATAAAACCAAAAGATATAAGAAAATGGCTGAAGTAGCAGTTCATAGTCAATAGTTCATAGTTCATGGTTAATGATTCATAATAGAATTTTTCCATGAACTACGAACCATGAACTACGAACCAATATGAAGGATTTATCCATTATTATCATTAATTACAAAACACCGAGTCTTTTACGGCAATGCATTAAATCTATTTTGCGCGCAAAATTAAAATTAAATTACGAAATTATTGTCATTGATAATAATTCCCGTGATAACACTGTGCAGATGATTGAAGATGATTTTTATGAAACAACTAAACTTATTGCTAATAAAAAAAATCTTGGTTTTCCAAAAGCTGTTAATCAAGGAATTGTCGAAGCGAAAAAAAATCAAAGTAAATATATTTTACTTCTGAATCCTGACATAACTGTTTTACCGAATTCCATAGAATTAATTTTTGATTTTATGGAAAAGAATAAGGACATCGCGGTTTTAGGACCGCAATTAATCAACCCTGACGGATCAATTCAAAATTCCTGTTTTACTCAATTTACTACCCCGGCTATTGTTTTATACCGTCGCACAATTTTTGGAAAATTAAGAAAAGCGAAAGGAACGATTGATAATTTTTTGATGGCAAACTGGGATCACAAAACTCCGCGTAATGTTGCTTGGATTTTGGGTTCTTGTATGTTTGTTAGAATGTTGGCAATAAAAAAGGTTGGGCCAATGGATGAAAGATTTTTTATGTATATGGAAGATGTTGATTGGTGCCGCCGTTTTTTGGAAATAGGATATCGCATCTATTATTGGCCAAGAGTAAAAATGGTCCATTATTACCAACGCGCTTCAGCAACAGAAGGCGGGCTTTTACGTTCAATGTTTAATCGTCAAACAAGAATACATATTGCCAGCGCTCTAAAATATTTTTTAAAATATTGGAAGCGCAATGATACAATTTCTGAAAAATTATAAAACGATCTTAAACTACAATAAACAAAAAGCATAATTATTTATTTTTTTATGGGAATTTTAGGCTCACGCAAATTAAAACTTGGATTTTTTTTATACTTTCTTTTTTTGGCAGTGATTTTAAGTTTTTGTATTTCTAATTTATCTTCAGCAATTAATACTTTTTACGCTGCCAAAAACGCCAAATCAGCAATATTACAAGCCCAAGATTTTATTAAAAAACAGCAGATTAGCGAAGCAAGTCGCGCTCTTTCTTTTGCAATGACTAATCTTAATGGCGCGCAAATTTCTTTTAAAAAATTATCTTGGCTTGAAATCTTTCCATATTTACGAATCCAATACCGAGCAGGAAATCATCTGCTTTCTGCGGTTGCAAAAACTACTTCTTCTCTTTTTACAACCCTTGACACTGCAGATGTAATTTTAGGATCGCTTCATTTTGGAAAAATAAAAGATGTTTCAAGTATAAACAAAAAACAAAAGAAACTTCTTTTACAAAATTTATATCAATCCGCGCCGATACTTTCGCGGGCAAAATCACAGTTAGGTTTAGCTGAACTTGAAATAAATAAAATTCCAAAATACGGCGTTCTGCCGCCAATCAAAAAATACCAAAACGAATTTACCCAACAATTTTCCGAAATTAAAAAAGCTCAAAATGCCATTGTCTTGGCAAGCCGACTTTTACCAGGTCTTGCCGGTTATCCGCAGGAGCAAACCTATTTTATTATGTTTCAAAATAATCGTGAATTGCGACCAGCAGGAGGTTTTTTTGGCACTTATGGAATTTTAAAACTAAAAGATGGAGAAATTAAAAATCTTAAAACTGATGATCCTTATAATTTAGACAATAAAGCAAAAATTTCTGTTACTCCGCCTTGGCAAATTCCGACTTTAGTTAATCCTGATACTAAATCCTGGTATCTACGAGATTCAAATTGGTCGCCGGATTTTCCAACAAGCGCCGAAAAGGCATTATGGTTTTATCAAGAAGAAGGAGGAAAAGAAAAAGATTTTGTCGGAGTTATCGGCTTTACTCCAACTGTCCTTGAATATTTAATTGAACTTACCGGCCCAATAAAAATTGAAGGTTTTCCTTTAGAATTTACTTCTGAAAATGTTGTCAGCTTAATTCAATACCAAACTGGCCAACGGTTTGCCGAGCTTGGAATAAAAGAAGAGTTTCGCAAAGAAATTATTGGAGAAGTGGCAAAAATCTTGCTAAAACGGATTTTAGCTTTACCGAAAGAGGCTTGGCCAGCTTTATTTAGTGTTTTACAAAAGTCTCTTTTAGAAAAACATATTTTTCTTTATTTTAAAGAATCAGAAATCCAAGAATTTATTGACGAACAAAATTGGGCAGGAAAAATCCAAGATGCAAAAAATGATTACCTTTTTATTGTTGATTCAAATTGCGCAAGCTTAAAAACCGATGAATATATAAAAAGATTTTTCAATTACGAAATTGATTTAACTCAAAAGGAAGCACAAGTCAAACTTTCTCTAACTTACAAAAATGAATCCTCTGGATTCTCTTGGAAAACCACGCGCTACCGCAATTGGAACAGAATTTATGTGCCGAAAGACTCCCAACTTTTACAAGTTTCAGGCCAAGAGCAGGATTTAAAATATTACGGTCCGAATGAAACGCCTTACGAAATTACAAAAGAACATAATAAAACTGTTTTTGGCTCATTTGTTATAATTGAACCTGGTGATGAGAAAACATTAACTTATCAATATAAACTGCCGGAAAATTTATCAAAATCTTTGAAGAATAATTATCAATTATATTTTCAAAAACAAGGCGGGCTGATAAAGCCGGGGTTTAAAATTACTGTCATAACCGATAAAAAAATCAAATCATTTCTTCCAGACTTTGGCCAAAAAATTGATGATAAAAAGATTGAATTTAGCGGAGAGTTAAATCAAGACCGTCAGATAACTATCGATTTCTAAATCCAGCTTTTGTCTTTGATTTCCAACTTCCAATTTCTAATTTCCAATCTCTAATTTTATGAATAATACTTTAGAAACAGTTAAAAAAACAAAAAAGGTCAGAAACTGGCTTTTGTGGTATATTGTTGTCTTACTCATTTTAGGCAGTTTCACTATTGGATTATTTTTAGGCCGAACACAAAATGTTTTGCATAATTACCAAGCTGCCCAGGAGGTTGAAACCGGGATCGCAAATAAATACACCAATAAATCAAAAAAGGCGGATTTTGACTTGTTTTGGCAGGTTTGGGATTTAGTCGAAAAAAGATTTATTGAAAAGCCGCTTGACTACCAAAAAATGCTGTATGGCGCCATCTATGGTATGACCGCGGCGCTCGGCGATCCCTACACCGCTTTTATGGAACCAGAGACAACAAAAAAATTTAGCGAAGAAATTCAAGGAATATTTGAAGGAATCGGGGCAGAAGTCGGAATGAAAAACAATAAACTTACAATTATTTCGCCCCTTCCAGGTTCCCCAGCAGATCGTGCCGGCCTGCGTCCCCATGATATTATTCTAAAAATCAATGGCGAAGATACAACCGGAATGGATTTAATTGAAGCAGTTTCTAAAATCCGCGGAGAAAAAGGGACAGAAATAACTCTCGCTATTTTGCGTAAAGACCAAAATGAGCCTCAGGATTATAAAATCAAAAGAGAAAAAATCAATGTAAAAAGTGTTAAATTACAAGAAACAAAAATTAAAAATGGCGAAAAAATCGCCCTAATCACTCTTTCTTATTTTGGCGAGGATACCGCAAAAGAACTAGCAAAAAATCACCAGGAAATTCGAAATAAAAATTTAAAAGGAATTATTTTAGATTTAAGAAATAATAGCGGCGGGTATTTAGAAAGTTCTCTTGATGTTATTTCCCAATTTGTTGACGAAAATGAGATTATCGCTTATCAAGAGTCTAAAGATGAAAAGAAAGAATACCGCGCTTCCGGCAAACCATTATTTCTAGACCTGCCAATTGTGGTTTTAATTAATGGCGGCTCTGCTTCTGCTTCGGAAATTACTGCTGGTGCTCTCCATGATCTGCGGGGCGCGCCTTTGATTGGCGAGAAAACTTTTGGCAAAGGTTCAGTACAAGAATATAAAAAATTTTCCGATGGTTCGAGTATTAGAATTACTATTGCAAAGTGGCTTACTCCAAAAGGAATAAATATTAACGGCGAAGGGATAAAGCCTGATATTGAAGTAAAATTAACTGATGAGGATTATGATGCTGATCGCGATCCACAACTTGAAAAAGCGAAAGAAAAGTTAAAAGAAATGGTAAAATAAAATGTCAAATTCCAAAATCCAAATGACAAATTAAATCCAAATTTCAGATGTCGAAATGTAATATTTAATCATTTAGCATTTGTTTAAATTTGGATTTAGAATTCTTTTTATTTTGGAAAAAATGAAAAAACAAGTTAATATTAAAATTTTCGGTCTTGTTCAGGGTGTTCTTTTTCGTTCTAGTGCAAAAACACAGGCAGAACTTTTAAATATAACTGGCTATGTAAAAAATAATTGGGATGAAACAGTGGAAATTTTAGCCTGCGGCGAAGAAGAGAATTTAAAAAAACTAATTGCGTGGGCCAGCCACGGCCCAGCCGACGCGCGTGTGGATAAAGTTGAAGTTAAATGGCAAAAATCATCTGGTAATTTTTTAGGCTTTGAGGTAAGATATTAAGTATGCAAATTTATACGAATTTTAATATACGAATGGATGCGGATAATTTAAGATTTGCATAAATTTGTATAAAAAAATTTGTAGCAATTCGCATTATTATGAAAGTCATTCTTCTCCAAAATCTTCCAAACCTTGGATTCGCTGATGAAATTAAAGAAGTAGTGCCAGGATACGCGCGTAATTTTCTATTTCCAAGAAATCTTGCCAAACTAGCAACAAAAAAAGCAATGATTGAAGCGCTTTTGCGCCAAAAAGAAAAAGAACAAAAAGATAAAGAAAATGTTAAACAGGCAGAAAATCTCGCAAAAATTTTAGAAAAAACAATAATTACTATTTGCGTCGAATCTCAAAAAGATGGAAAACTTTTTGGTTCAATTACTGAAAAAGATATTAGTGAAGAAATCAAAAAACAAACTGCCAAAGAAATTGAGCCGACAAACATTCTTATTTCGCATCCAATTAAAGAAACAGGGGAGCACCGTGTAAAAGCTAAGATCTATAAAAATATAATAGCAATTCTAAAATTACAAGTCATTGGATAATATTTTATTATAAATTTCAATTTCCAATGTTCAATTTTCAATTTTAAAATTTCCAATTGAAAATTAAATAATTAAAGAATTGGTTGAAAATTGATAATTGAAAATTAAGATTTTGTATATTTTGATTATTTTTCAGCTTGTCTATCCTTAATTCGTATTTCATAATTTTTTTATGCATCCTCGTTATATCTTTATCACTGGCGGCGTTATTTCAGGCCTAGGCAAAGGCATTACTTCTGCTTCACTTGGAAGAATTTTAAAATCCAAAGGATATCGCGTAACAAATATTAAATGTGAAATGTATGTCAATGTTGACGCCGGCACTATCCGACCCACTGAACATGGAGAAATTTTTGTTACTGACGATGGAGTTGAATGCGACCAGGATATTGGCACTTACGAAAGATTTTTAGATCAAAATATTTATAAAGAGTGTTTTTTGACTACCGGGCAAATTTACCGCAGTGTTATCGAACGGGAAAGAAATTTTAAATACGAAGGCGAAGATGTAGAGGTTGTGCCACATGTGCCGCAAGAAATTATCCGGCGCATTAAACTTGCAACAAAAAAAACAAAGGCAGAAATTGCAATTATCGAATTAGGCGGCACAGTAGGGGAATATCAAGGCGTTTTATTTTTAGAAGCCGCTCGAATGATGGAATTTGAATCTCCATCTGATGTTATTCATATTCATGTTTCATATTTGCCGATTCCAAAAAATATTGGAGAAATGAAAACTAAACCTGTCCAATATTCTGTCCGCACCCTAAATGCCGCCGGCATTCAGCCAGATTTTATCATCGGCCGCGCTGAGCGCGAAATGGATCAAAAAAGAAAAGAAAAAATTGCTTACTCCTGCAATGTCAAAATTGAAAATGTCATCTCCAATCCCGATGTTCCATCAATCTACGAAGTGCCGCTTATTTTAGAGAGACAAAAATTGGGTGAAAAAATATTAAAAACTTTCGATCTTAAATCGCGATCTTATGATATGCGCGACTGGAAAAAATTGGTCAAAAAAATAAAATCCGTAAAAAAAGAGGTTAAAATCGGCATCGTTGGTAAATATTTTAAAACTGGCGATTTTTCGTTAGAAGATTCTTACATTTCGGTTATTGAAGCAATTAAACACGCCGCCTTTGCTCATAACTTAAAACCAAAAAATTTCTGGATTGATTCTGCTAAATACGAAAATGATAAAAATAAAGCTCGAGAATTAAAAGAGTTTGATGGCATTATTGTTCCTGGTGGATATGGCAGCCGAGGAACAGAAGGTAAAATTGCGGCGATAAAATTTGTTCGCGAACATAAAATTCCTTATTTAGGTCTTTGTTTGGGTATGCAGCTTGCTTGCATCGAATTTAGCCGCAATGTTTTAAAACTTAAAGACGCGGCAACGACAGAAATAAATCCAAAAACCAAACATCCGGTAATTTGTGTAATGGAATATCAAAAAAAACTTTTAGCAAAAAAACAATATGGAGCAACAAATCGCCTTGGCGCCTATCTCTGCCGACTTAAAAAATCCTCGCGAACCTTTTTTGCATATAAAAAAGCGATGATCTCTGAACGCCACCGCCATCGCTATGAATTTAATAATAAATATATAAAAGCATTTGAAGCAAAGGGGATGATTTTTTCGGGTATTAATCCTCAAATGAATCTCATTGAAATTATTGAACTGCAAAATCATCCTTTCTTCCTAGCCACTCAATTTCATCCAGAATTCAAATCTCGACCACTTTCGCCCCATCCTCTATTTTTGAATTTTATTGCCGCGGCAAAAAATCATTAGTGCTGATTCGCGATTATATTTACCACAGTTTTTGTTTGTAAATTTCTATCAAAATTTTGAATCTTTTTCTTTTTAAATTCTACAATGCCTTGTTTTTTAGCAAATAAAGTATCGTCCTTGCCGCGGTCAACATCTTTACCCGGTTTAAACTTTGTCCCGCGCTGACGAACTAAAATCATCCCTGGTATAACTTTCATACCATGGCTAACTTTTATCCCCAATCTTTTTGCTTGAGAATCGCGGCCAAGCGATGTTGAGCCGCCAGTTTTACGATGGGCCATAATAAAATCTTAAAACTTAAATCTAAAATCTTAAATCTATATTATTCATTATATTTAACCTAAAAAATATGTCAATACCAATTAATCTTCCACAAAAACCAAAAAATGAAAAGATAGAAAAGATTAAAAAATTCTTCAAAAAACATCAAGAAAGAATTATCTTGACTTTGGGAGCAATTTTAATTGCCGCCTTAGCATTTTTAGCCGGTAGATTATCAACTAAGCCTTCATCAATAAACTTCGATAAAAAATCTTTAAAAGGACAGGTTGAAATACCGATTAAAAAAGAAATCCAGGAACAACGAGAAAAATCTTTAAATATTGATGAAAATACAAACAAAACTATAGAAGATGCAGAAAATACCGAAGAATAAATAGCAGGCTAGAAAAAAACAAATTCGCCGTTGATTTTTTCGCCTAACTTTAGCGGCGTTTTTTGTTATCCACAGGCTCTATTTGACAGTTTAATATATAAAGTTATATTAGAAGTAATGTATAATTTAATATATGTTTAAGGAAATTTCGGCTAAAACCGAAGAAAAATACGCTAACCAGCATGAATTGCAAACTAAAGCAAAATCTTTAATTTCTGATACCCAGACCGGGAAGCGCATAATTTTAATGCGCTATTCGAAACCAGTAGCTGTACTTTTAAGTATGGATGAATACTGCAAACTTTCTGGCAAAGATTGCAATGTCTGTATCGAAAGAATTAGAAAAATATTAAAAAAATGAGTTGTCCCTGCTCCAACACTGCAAGGATGACTGCGTATTAAAAAACTAATAAAGTATTAAAAAAGGTTAAAAGAGATTAAATTTTAACATGCTACAGTGCTCTAGAGCACTGTAGCAAAAATAATCAAATAATTCCTTATATGCCAAAGATATATCTTGATTACGCTGCTACCACTCCCGTTGCTCCACAAGTTTTTAAAACGATTCAGCCATATTTTTGCCAAAAATTTGGTAATCCTGCCTCATTACATTCATTTGGACAAGAAGCATTGAAAGCAGTAGATTTTGCGCGCGAAAAAGTAGCTAAATTTTTAAATTGCCAAATTCAAGAGATAATTTTTACTTCAGGAACAACAGAGAGTAATAATCTTGCAATAGCAGGTGTGATTGCCGCTACTTCAATTAAAAAACCTCACATTATTACAACAAAAATTGAACATCACAGCATTTTAGAGCCTCTAAAATATTTAGAAAAACATGGATGTGATGTAACTTATTTATCTGTTGATAAAGAGGGGGTATTGAACAAAAAAAGTGTTCAACAAGCTTTAAAAGAAAATACTATTTTAGTTTCTATAATATATGCAAATAATGAAATTGGAACTGTCCAGCCAATTGCCGAAGTAGGGGAGTTAATCAAAAAAGAGAATGAAAAACGGCAAAAACAAGGCAGAGGAAAAATTATTTTCCATACAGATGCAGTTCAGGCGATAGAGTATTTAAATTGCAATGTCCAAGCATTAGGTGTGGATCTTTTATCTTTTTCTGGACATAAAATCTACGGTCCAAAAGGTATCGGAGTTTTATATATAAAACAAGGAACAAAAATTAAAAAAATTCAGCGTGGCGGTTCTCAAGAATATTATATGCGAGCAGGAACATTAAATGTACCAGGAATAGTCGGGTTGGGTAAAGCTATTGAGTTGATTCAAAGCTTATCTCATAAAAAAGAAATTATAGCAATCAAAAAATTACGGGATAAATTAATTGAAGGGATAACAAAGACAATTTCTGGAACAAGATTAAATGGTTCCAAAAATCTTCGTCTTCCCAATAATGCCAATCTTAGTTTTGCGAAAATAGAGGGAGAGAGTATTTTACTACATTTAGATTTTGAAGGCATAGCTGTTTCTACTGGTTCAGCCTGCGCATCTGGCTCTCTTGAACCTTCGCATGTTTTGCTTGCTTTGGGACTTTCACATGAACAAGCCCATGGAAGCATAAGATTTACCCTGGGCCGCGATACAACAGAAAGAGAAATTAATTATCTATTAAAAATATTACCAAAGATCATCAAAAAATTACGGAAGATGTCGCCGATTAAATAATAAAAGCGTATAACATATAATCCATAACTCAAGAATTATAACTTGCGTTATAAGTTACAAGTTACAAGTTACACGAAAATGGCCATCAAATATTCCCAAAAAGTTATTGAACATTTTAAAAACCCACATAATATGGGGCAGATTAAAAATGCTGATGGTGTGGGGCAAGTGGGTAATCCAATGTGTGGCGACATTCTTCGGCTTTACATTAAAGTCAAACAAAATAGAAAAGGTCAAGAGATTATTTCTGATATTAAATTTGAGACTTTAGGCTGCGCCGCGGCTATTGCCAATTCTTCAATAATTACTGATATAGCGAAGGGTAAAACTTTAGAAGAAGCAAAAAAAATAACTCAGACCAATATTGCTAAAGAATTAGGCGGTCTGCCGCCAATTAAGATGCACTGCTCAAATCTTGCCGCTTCCGCTCTTTCCGCAGCAATTGCTGATTTTTTGAAAAAACGAAAAATTTGACATCAAAATATATTTTTGCTAGTATTAAATTAAATTTTTACACAAGGAGGAAATATGCTATTATTTGCAGTCTTTGCAGTGATTATTGTTATTGCCGTTATTATCGTTGGTTTTGCTGTAGCTACTGCATGGTTTATACTGCCTTTAATAATAATTGGCGGCTTATTAGCGCTAATTGCCAAGTCCACAGCAAACAAAACATACAATAGTTCAAGAGAGCCAGAAGCACAAGCCGAACCAGCAGAAACAGCTACGCCTTATAAAAATAATAAAACAGCACATATTGTTTTACTTATAATAGGTATTCTACTAACAATTGGTTATTGCGCTGGGGGTTACAAAACTCATTGTGCAAGTGGGCTGAATTGTCTATATAAAATTAGTGGTGATAATGTAAGAGTTGACGATCAAGGACGTTTAAAAAGAATAACACCGCAATAATTTTTGCATAGCTATTTTTATCTCTTGCTATTTATCATAAAATAACCTAAAATGAAATCGTAGGTTATTTTTTATTAGACTTATTATTTTTTATGCTAATTTTTTAAAATTAAAATCAATAATCAGAAATATGACTACACAAAAAAAATCATGGACAGAGAAATTAAACGAATCTCATGGTTTGCCAAAGGTGGCAAAAATTAAAGGCAAAATGACAAAACGATGGGGGAAGGGGACTGTGGCCATTCCTGCACCGCGCGATGTAGACGCCATTATGAAAAAAGTACCGCATGGAAAACTTATTACTATCAACAAAATTCGTAAACTCGTGGCAAAAAAACATAAAGCAACTATTGGCTGTCCGATTACCTGCGGTATTTTTGCTTGGATTGCGGCACATGCAGCAGAAGAACAAAAAGCCCAGGGCAAAAAAGATATTACGCTATGGTGGCGAACTTTGCGCGGCAATGGCGAATTAAACGAAAAATATCCCGGGGGAGTCGCATTACAAGCAAGACTTCTTAAAAAAGAAGGTCACAAAATCATCAAAAAAGGCAAAAAAACCATCATAGCAAATTTTGAAAACTATATAATTTCTTAAAAAATAATTTAAATCATCATGACTAAGGCACCAAATATAACCACGCCGCCAAAAAAAAGAAAAATCTGGCTATGGTTTTTGGGATGTTTCGGCATCCTCATTTTCCTTGGCAGTGTTACGTTAAATATTTTTCTATTTTTTGCCATTTTTTCAAAAAATGTCGGAACAACAATTAACACCCCAGCAAAAAACGAACCGAAACTGCAAGAGATTATTGTAACAGGTAGAAAAGAGGCTCGAGAAAAAATTGCCCAAATTTACATCGAAGGACCAATTTTATATCAAGAAGACTCCTGGCAATCTTTGACTGAAAGAAATGGAGGGGCAGATTTTATTGTTAAACAAATCCATCAAGCAAAAACAGATTCAAAGATTAAAGCAATTATTCTAAATATCAAAAGTCCGGGTGGCAGCATCACAGCTTCAGATGAAATTTATCAAGAAATAGCCAGCGCCCGTACTACAGGAAAAAAAGTGATCGCCTTCTTAAATGAAACTGCTGCCTCTGGCGGTTATTATATCGCCTTGCCAACAGATAAAATTATCGCCTCACCGACAACGCTCACCGGCAGTATTGGTGTCATTGCCCAAACTTTTAACATCGAAGAATTATTAGCGAGATATGGTGTAAAAATCGAAACTATCAAATCTGGAAAGTATAAAGATATTCTTTCATCTTATCGTGAAATGACGCCGGAAGAACGAGAACTATTGCAAAATATTTTGGATGAATATTATAAGCAATTTGTTAACTTAACAAAAAAACATCGGCCAGATATTGACTTAGAAAAACTTGAAGAAATTACTGACGGCCGTGTTTTTACTGCTCGCCAGGCAAAAGAACTAAAATTAATTGATGAGTTAGGCTATGAAAATGACGCGATAAATCTAGCAGCAAAACTCTCCAAAATCCGCGAAAAAACAGTCATTAAATACAAACAGCCATTCAGCTGGGAATCATTTTTCAGCCAGGCCTCTTTAAATTTCTCGCAAAATGCAATGATTAAAAATTTAATGGAAATGGCAACTTTTAGTCAAAGAAAAATTTTATATCGATAATTCTACGCCGGCCTATGCCAGCGTTAAATCCCGTTACTTGACCATGGGGCACCAAACTCTATGGCAAGTCATACTCGCTTTGCTCGCTCTAACCCTGCCCCGATACATCGTAGCAAGGCATTCAAGTAACGAGGTAAAAACAAAAACTCCTGCCGCGAGCAAAGCAGAAATAATATGCTCCTCAAGCGAAAAATCAGCAAAAAAACATTCTGGCTAATTTCACTAACCGCTTTTTTAATTTTAAGTTTTTTATTTATCAAAACTTATCCACATCTTTTTTCTCTTTACGAAGTTTATATTATTAGACCATCAGGACAACAGCTTGAAATAGAACCAAAAGAAAAAATTGCCATTAAATTTAATCGTCCGATATCGCGCGAAGCAGAAAAAGAATTTTCTATTGAGCCAGAAATCTCCGGCAAAATATCTTTTGAAGATCAATTTGGAAAAAGCTATGCTCAAACAATTACTTTTAAGCCAGATGGATATTTTGCACCTGATACTCTTTACCAAATTAGATTAAATAAAATTAAAAGCTTTTATGGAACAAAAAAAGAAAATTTAAAATATTATTTTAAAACGATTACCTCGCCGAAAATTAAAAAGCTTGAGCCAGAAAAAGGAGGAGAGGGGATTGATATTCAAAGTACTTTTTCTGTGAATCTAGATAATTTTTCTCCTTATTTTTATTTTAAATTTGAATTAGAACCAGCAGTTGACTTAAATGTGGAAGTTAAAAAGGACAAAAATAAATTTATTGTTGGTCATAAAAATAGACTAGAGCAGGGAAGAGAGTATATTTTAAAAATATCAAAATTTTTTCTACCAGATAAAAATGAAAACTTAAAAGGAAAAAAACCATATGATATTCAAACCTTCAAATATAAAACCCTGCCGCCAATTGCCATTGATTCATTTTCGCCAATGGCTGACAGTCTTGGCTTGCCCCAAAATCAAGAAATAAAAGTTAAATTTAGCCGGGCAGTTGATTATAAATCCGCTGAACAAAATTTTTCCATTGAACCAAATGTTGATGGTAATTTAGGATGGGAAAAAGACACTTTAATTTTTCAACCGAAAGAATTCTCGTCACTGACATGGTATACAGTAAAAATCAAAAAAGGTACAGTTGGGCATAATGACAGCGGCTATTTAGATTCTGATTTTGAATTTAAATTCCAGACAAAATTAAATCCCGCTGCCCGTATTACACCCGAAAAACCAATTGAACCAAAAATTAAAAAAGGGAAATATATTGATATTGATATCTCCCAACAACTTTTAACACCTTTTGAAGACGGGAAATCGCAAGGAAGTTTTTTAATTTCAACAGGCACCTATGATATGCCCACGCCGCATGGCGAATTTAAAATTTTAAATAAACAAGATCTAGCTTATTCAACAAAATATGATTTATATATGCCATTTTGGATGGCTTTTACCACTGCTGGTCATGGCATTCACGAACTGCCATTTTGGAAATATAAAGGAGGATATGAATATAAAGAAAGAGAATCACATTTGGGCACGCGCATTAGTCATGGTTGTGTGCGCTTAGGCGTTGGCCCGGCTGAACAAGTCTACAGGTGGACAGAAATCGGCACTCCAGTGATAGTACATGAATAATAAAATGTATTTTATATTATACTCTTTAATAAATATAGAGTCTAAAAAACTATTTAACATAATAAAATATAAATGCTAACATTGAGATAGTGTTCGTTTATACAGAAGGAGGTAGTTTTTATGGCCAGTCAAGCTAATAAATCAGAAGGTTTTATTAAAAAAGTAAGAATATTTATCTATTTTTCTCTTTCTTTAATATTAGAAATAATTGGAGGAATTGGAATGTTGGGCATTTATTTCTTTTTTGTTTTTAAATTTTACAACAGCGAAAATTGGATTGAAATGATTGGATGTTTTCTCTTTGTTGTATCATTTATACTTTTTACCTTTGGATATGCTTTAATAATGGAAGAAAGAGCGACTTATCGAAAACTAGGCAAACTAATAAAAATCTATTGTCTTCAAAGATAAAAAAAGGAAGAGACTGATATGGATATACAAAATATTATAAAATGGGTTTATTTTCTGTTACTTGCTTATGTAATTATAGGAACCATAAGTTTATGTATTGGTGTAGTCGGTTATGCATTCATAAAGGGAATTTGTCCAATTAGAAAAAGAAAGAAAAAAAGTGTTTAACTATCTAACACAACAAGGGATTAAGCCTTGTTTTTTTATATTTTAAACTAAAAAACTTTATCAAGCTAAATGGATCGGGGCTAGATGGATCGGGGTGAATCGGGACGAAAGGCTCTAATTTTTTGTCTCCAAAGCAAGAGAGGTTGTCTAAGAATTTAACTTTTAGATGGATTGACGAAATGAGTGAAGCGAATTTCGTTATATATTAGCCAAAACAAATTTCACTTCATTCAATTTGTCACTCCAATCAGTAGTTTTTAGACAGCCTCAAGAGCGGTGGGGTATTTTATTAAAAGGTGTGGGATAAATAAAGTCGCAAAGATGATATAAGTATCGTTTTTTTGGCATCATTTTTGGCATGGCATTAAGACATACGACAGAGAAGTAGTTTTAAAAGTTTGTCGTGTCGCACAATGTATGTTTTGCGACCTATTATCTTAAGACTTAATTAAGGGAAAAGCTTAAAAATTGCAGATTTTTAAGATTTTAGATTATTTTAAATTTATTTTCTATTTTTTTATTTTATTATTATTATTTAATTTTTAAAATCTTCTCTCTCGCCTATTTGTGTTAATCAGCTATTATATTATTTTTTAATAAAATTTTAAAATTCCTAAAATTCATATTTACCACTATATTTACCACCATAAATATTTTGGCTTATCCTAGCCAAAATTTATCTATACTTCTTGGCTTAAATCAGCCAAAAAATAATATTATTGCAAATTATTGGAGCACAAGATGACTGAATCCAAATGTCATTG
>JBFLZX010000010.1:0-39567 GCA_040756075.1 Patescibacteria group bacterium
TTAGATGGTATAATAAGGAGTGTCAAAAATATGTCTTTCTTTCGCGTTTTTGAGAGATTGAAAACATCTTGTGAAACAACATTGATTTTGAAAATTAATATAAACTTATTTTTCTTTTCAATTACTCTAATTATTAAATTTAAACCTAAATAGATTTTGTTTTTTAAAAAATTTCTCGCCAAAAAATTTGTGAGCGAGCCCCGCGAAGCGGGGCGAAGCCCCGCCTGCTGAATTTTAGCGTTTGAGATTTTTTCTCCTTGATTTATGAATCAAATTTGGTAAGATGATAGAGAAAGTTTGAATTGATTTAGTTTGAGCACTCGTAGTTTCGGACACGAACTCGGATTTATTAGAAAAAATTAAATTTTCTTTTCTCTCGGACGGAATTTCCGCCCCGCCCGCCTGCTGGCGGGCGGGGCTTTTTTCTGCCCAAAAATTTTTAAAATTTTTTGAATAAAATAAGGCAATTTTGATATTTTCTTTGGAGTAAATAATTTCCTTGATAAATCTTTTGGCAAAAAGATTTCTTTCAGCTCCTTTTTTGGTAAAAAGAGTCGCGAGAAAAGATTGAAGAAGAATAGAAATTATTGTTTCAACAGAAAATTTAGAACATACTTTTGATAGTTCGATTCCGTCTTTGGTGGGTGAAGAAGGGATCGAACCTTCGACCTTCCCCTTATCAGAGGGATGCTCTACCACTGAGCTACTCACCCGAATTTTATTAATTTATCATAACAAAAATAGTTGACCCTTGCAAGCCCGCCAAAAAACTTTGCTGATGATAGCAAAGTTTTATTTGTTTTTTATATCCCTACAACAAGTACATCAAAATTTTCGTTTTCCACAGCAAAGTTTAGGCGGACAAGATCAACCATTTTTTGATTTTGACAACTGAATAAGTGACAGGAAATGCCAACTCAAAGATTAAAATTGTTAAAAAACAATTTGTCGGCCATCTTAGCTTAGTTTTTTATCAGTTAAAACTAAACTAATGTTCCTTCCTATCCCAAAATGACATCGGGATAAAAGAGAATTATTTACTCCCTAGAAAGGAGGTGATCCACGACCAGCTTCCGCTAGCCGTGCCTTGTTACGACTTAACCCTTCTCGCTGGTCCTGGCTTATCCCCCACCACTGCTCCGCAGTGGAAATTCTAAATCCAAAATCCTAAATCCTAAATCCTAAACAATATTAAAATTCAAATCTCAAATGACCAAAACATTATTATATTGTTTAGAGAGTGTTTTGAATTTTGAATTTTAGTAATTTGAATTTGTTTAGAATTTAGATATTAGAATTTAGTGCTTCCATTGCGAAGCAATGGCGGGGGATTCAGCCATTACCAACTCGCTTGATTTGACGGGCGGTGTGTGCAAAACCCGAGAACGTATTCACCGCCGTATAGCTGACCGGCGATTACTAGCGATTCCATCTTCACGAGGTCGAGTTGCAGACCTCGATCTGAACTAAGGGAAGATTTGATAGGATTTGCTCCGCCTTGCAGCTTGGCTTCCCATTGTAACTTCCCATTGTAGCACGTGTGTCGCCCAGGACATAAGGGCCATGCTGACTTGACGTCATCCCCACCTTCCTCCACATTATCTGTGGCAGTCTCTTGTGTAAATTAACACAAAATAAGGGTTGCGCTCGTTACCGGACTTAACCGAACATTTCACAACACGAGCTGACGACCACGTAACTCTCACATTACTGTGAGCGTGGACTATACCATCATCCCCCACCACTTTTCACTACGAAAAATGGCATAATTTAATTTTAAATTATTACCATATTCATAGGTAAAAGTGGCGAGGGAGCTCGGCATATTATGAGTATACACCCATAAAGAGATCCGGCCTTTGTATCTCTTGTATCTCTAAGTCTCTACGGGGGCCGATGTAATATCGGCCTTCCCACGGTGTTAACCCCCTCCCATATTTACAAGGAATTTTGGAAGTTTATTTTTCTTTTTGTTTGAATCCAAAAAAAGAAAAATTCCTCGTATTGTAATACATGGGAGGGGGTGTTCACCGTTATGAGCCGAGTTTTTTCTGTACCAATTACTTGATACAGGGCCGTCCTGCCAAACGACCATAATGTCGTACGTGGCAGGCAGCCATGCAGCACCTGTCCTCCACCCTCAAAGGTCACACGTTTCCGTGCGCTTGCAGGAGGATGTCAAACCCTGGTAAGGTTCTTCGTTTATCGTCGAATTGAACCACATGCTCCACCGCTTGTGCGGGTTCCCGCCAATTCCTTTGAGTTTTAGCCTTGCGGCCGTACTACCCAGGCGGAGTGCTTAACGCGTTAGCTTCGACACAAAAAGGGTCGACTCTCTTTGTATCCAGCACTCATCGTTTAGGGCGTGGATTACTGGGGTATCTAATCCCATTCACTCCCCACGCTTTCGTCTTTCAATGTCAGAAAAGGACTAGCAGATTGCTTTCGCTTTTGGTGTTCCCCTTGATATCAACGCATTTCATTGCTACACCAAGAGTTCCATCTGCTTCTTCCTTTCTCAAGTCAGGACAGTATTTTGTGCCGCCCGAAAGTTGAGCTTTCGGATTTTACACAAAACTTATCCAACCACCTACAGACGCTTTACGCCCAATAAATCCGGGTAACGCTTGAGGCCTCTGTATTACCGCTGCTGCTGGCCCCTGTTTTTTGGCTTATACAAGCCAAATACTTTATATGTGTAGTCAAAGTGTATATACGGCTTTACGACTTCAATAAATCGACCCATGCTTTTTGAAAGCACATATAATTGATAATACACTTTCCCTCGCATCTGACATCGACAAACCGATGTTTCAATGCCGAAATTTTGTTTGACTACATTACTTAACAGGACACAATCTTTATATGGAAAACAATAAGTAGCTATTCTTACATTCCAGTGATACTTTAATCTCCTATCTAAGGTACCGTCATCTTGATACCAAATTGCTAAACTTATCGGATCATTAAGTAATTTATCGATATTTTTAGGTACTCGCTTTCTTTCACCATTGGGATAAAAAAGTTTACGAAGTTCCCCAATATCTTTACGATATTGAGTGTAAAAATAATGTTGAGTATATTCTGGTTTAACTTTAATATTCGTTGGATTTAATTCTTTAACTTGATCTCTAAGCCATTTTAGATATCTATATGATCGATCATTATATTTAACACAATAACTTGAAGTTAACGTTTTGCTCTTAATTTTAGTCAGCCATCCATCACCTAATAATGACCCAACAATAATATTTCTCGTTCGTAATTCCATAAAAGATTTATTTGGACTATATCATCATCCTAATTTGAAGGTTGGATGTTGAAAATTAGAAATTGGATTTCTCCAATCTCTAACCTCTCATCTCTAACCTCTAAATTAGGAGTCTCGCGTGTAGTCTCTGAGGAGTTCCTAATATAAAATCAGGGTTCCCTGCTGATTGTTTATCTGCGCGTTCCGATTAATAGTCGGAATATACAGCGGGCGCAAATAAATTTTCCAGCATATAGTCCCGACTCTTAAATTTTTGTCATACAAAGTCGGGATCCCGATTCTTTAAGAATCGGGACGAGATTTTCTTTCTCGACATTACTGTCGAGACTCTGCACCATAGTTTTGGAAGTCTGATATTGGACATTGGAAGTTAGAAATTTAACCTCTAATTTCTCACATCTCACTTCCACTATTTACAGAGTTAGCAGCCTCTTATTCCTTGAGTACTCTCATTATGATCCCCAAGAAAAGAACTTTACACCCCGAAGGGCTTCTTCATTCACGCGGCGTCGCTCCCTCAGGCTTTCGCCCATTGGGGAAGATTCTCGACTGCAGCCTCCCGTAGGAGTCCGGGCAGTATCTCAGTCCCGATGGTGGGGGCCAACCTCTCAGTCCCCCTAGCCGTCATAGCCTTGGTAAGCCGTTACCCTACCAACTAGCTGATAGCACTTAGGTTCCTCTCCGACCGTTCCCCGATTTGCATCGGGGAACTTTGAATGGGAATGACTTTCGTCCCCCCATTTCTATTGGGGATTAGCCTCGATTTCTCGAGGTTATACTCAAGTTGGAGTCAAATTACCAAAGCGTTACTACCCCGTTTGCCACTAGCCGCACCTCGCTGCGCTCGGGCGGAAACTCCAAATTACAAATCCCAAATTCCAAATAAATTCAAAATCCCAATTTTCAAATAATCAAACAAATTCGTTTTGAGTTTTGAATTCTGGTTATTGTGATTTATTTGTGATTTGGTGCTTGGTATTTGGTGCTTCTGCAACGAATGCAATGAGGTGCGGCCCGTTCGACTTGCATGCCTAAAACACGCCGCCAGCGTTCACCCTGAGCTAGGATCAAACTCTTCAAAAAAGTGAAAGATTATGATCTTCACTCAGCTTGTTTCTTTTCTGGCTTTTGGCCAAAAAAGATAAAGGAATTGACATTCCTGTCACTTATTTAATTGTCAAAGAACCCCTGCACCTTTTTCACAACGAAAAAAGTAAAAATTTATTCTAAAATCTTTGCTTCTTTTATGGTAAAAAAAGTGCAGGGCGTGTTTTTAGTGTAATACTGCGATTTCCGCTTGTCAAGGTTAAATACGACCTATGGGGAGTATTTGACGGGCAGCTACAATAAAAAGGCTATATGTAGCAAAAAGCTGCCCAGTTAACTGTAGATATTCTGTGAATAACAGCCAAAATATCAAAATCCAAATAACAAATGCCAAATCAAATCCTAAGCCCAAATGTCAAATTTCAAAATTTGGCATTCAAACATTTGATATTCATTTGACATTTGGATTTTGGGCTTTAGATTTATACTTCACGTGCTTCCTTCTCCACTCCACAATTTTTTTATGATTACCGGATAATAAAATTTTCGGCACTTTCAAAATTTTGAATTTTGAATTTTGAATTTTGAATTTATTTGGAATTTGGGATTTGGGATTTGGGATTTTAAATATCTCCGGTCTCGTATATTGCGGATATTCAATATAGTCTTTATCTTTAGAAAAAGTTTCCTCATCCAAAGCATGTTTATGACCAACAACGCCAGGAATCTGACGCGCCACTGCTTCTACAACAACCATTGCTGGCAATTCCCCGCCAGACAAAACATAATTACCAATGGAAATTTTTTCATCAACAAATTTTTCGCACCTTGCATCAAAACCTTCATACCGGCCGCAAAGTAAAATAATTCTGTCCAATCTTGCCAACCGCTGTGCCATTTTTTGGTTGAAAGTTTTTCCTGCTGGTGTTAACATCACAACTTTTGAATTTTTTAACCCCTCCTCTCCTCCCCTTATATAAGGGGAGGTATGGGTGGGGTTATATCTTTGACTTTTGACTTTAAGTGCTTGTAACGCCCGATACATCGGCTCCACTTTCAAAATCATTCCTGGTCCACCGCCATAAGGCCGATCATCAACTTTTTTGTGTTTATCTTGCGTCCAATCCCGCAAATTATGGATTTTAATTTTGATTAATTTTTTCTTTTGCGCGCGTGCTAAAATAGATTCATTAAAATATGAATCAAAAATCTTGGGGAAAATGGTTATTATATCAAATTTAATCAATTACCCAATTAACGGATTTACGCATTAACGAATTGCCCTTGAGCTTCGCTCACCTTTAATTCGTTAGTTCGTAATTTGTTAATAAACAATAAATAATTTTAATACAAAATCGCCACAACGGATTACGCTATGGCGACTTTGTTTTTATTTCAAAGAACTAATTGCCAAAATTTAGAGTTTTAAATCCTCGACAACATCTTCGCCTCTTCTACCAGTGCCTCGGGCTGGTCCGCGACCACCTTCAGGCTCGGAAATCTTAAGATTCACTCGTGCTTTGTTTTTTGCCCCAACCACTTTCAAAAGAGTACGGATGGCCTTTGCGGTTTGCCCGCCGCGGCCAATGATTTGGCCCATATCTTGCGGGTCAATGTCAAGGGTGATTAAAACACCCATTTCGTCAACTTTTCTGTCAGTCTTCACTTTGTCAGGATTATTGACCAAAGCTTTGACGACATACTCTACGAATTCTTGGTCTTTTGACATTTTTGCCATAGGTTTTCTTGTTAATAAAATCTTAGCAAATTGGTCTGCAAGCCTTTCTAGTCGACCAGACAGCTTGGCAATAATACAGCCCATTTACTAACTAGATCCTATTTTAGCAGAAAAATAAATCCTGTCAAGAAGAAAAAATACTTTTTAGCTTATTCACGCCAAAATATTCACAATATTCTTTAAAATTTATAATCCGGCTTCGGGGGTAAATACCTGATAGCAAAGGTTTGTCTTTAATTCGTTCTTTCATTTCTTCTGTCGGCTGCCAATCAATTTTTAAAAACTCGAAAAATCTTTGCAATTGATAGCATTCTTGTAACAAAACTTTTTGTTTTAATTTTTCAAAACTTAAATTTTTAAGTCTCGGCCATTGCTCTACGGCAAGTCTTAAAAAATAATCTTTTAATTTTCTTATTTCACCAAGGTCGTTTTTGTATTTACCGTCAACAATAATTGCATATTTTAACATATTGCCCGTAACTTGCCCGCCAGAAAAAGTTGTATGACAGCCAATATAACCAATATGACAATTTAAATTTTTATAAATTGTATAAATTTTTATTTCTTTATATTTTATTTTTTTAACGGCTTGAGTCTCTGGCCAAAGTTCAATTGGTTTTAAATTTGGAAAATCGCGGATTAGTAAAATTGTTTTTTTGTTTTTGAATTTTTTAGAAATATTATAAGGGCCATAAACATCCCAAGAAACATCGGTTACCACGTCATTGTAAAGACCATTTATTAAATGGCCAATACCCATACAAAGCTGGCCTAAATTTTGCGCGCTTTCTTTGTCTGATTTTTGCCATTTTATATTTTTTAAAATATCGTTTATTTCTGCTGGCGTATGAATAATATTTGAATTTTGAGCAAAAATATCTTTTTTGCATTGATGCTTTAAAACATTATAAAGAAAACTAACTATTTCTTTGAACTTAAAAACTTCTTGGCGTGAAAGGTGCGGAAATGAACTAACTATTTTTTTAAAAAATGACCGCACTGAAGTTGGCGGTGGAAAATATTTTACAATTTTATTTAGAGAGGTTTCCTCTTTTTTTATTTTCTGGATTGCCACATAGATTTTATCCAGCCACAAATCATACCATAATGGAAAAAAATGATAAAAATCCAAAGGCTGGAAAGCCTCCAAAACATTTCCGGAAAATAACTGATACGATGCTCTGGCGTATTGGTCAATCCATTTTTGGTAAGACATAGATTATTTTATTGGTATATCTATTGCCTGTTCTTCTTTGCCAAGAAATCTTCTTCCTACTTCTGCCATTTCCCGAATTTTATCTAAATCAATACCATATTCTCTACCTCGCAAAAAAAATCTCATTGATCTATTGCCTTGATCGTCATTAGTAATTCTAATTTCCCAATTATCCAAAAGCCCCATACTTCCGCCGATTTCTTCTAATCTATCAAACCCGACTTTTCTGCCTTGCGCAGTTTCCTGTACTAAACAATACTTTAAAAATGCTTCAGTAGAAGTTTTATGACCGACGGTTAAAATATCCAAAGCTTTACCGCTTGGCATGCGATCAGCAACATTAATAAAACGATTTAATTTATAAGCAATTACTGATCCTGCCTCATAAGGCGAGGGGGTGTTTGGATCTGGCCGCGTTTGGTCGTGATCAAGATACCATTGCAAAGCCGGTTCTTCTGTAACCTCTGCGACCTCGGTTTGCTCGTCAAGAATTAAATCATCAAAATTTCGACCAGGAAATTTTTCTGCTAAATATTTTTCTTTTGCTTCGCCCATAATTGTGTTGTATCTTTTTGTTGTTTCGGGAGAAAATTCCGCTGCTTTAAATCCCAAATATTCACCAATAAATTGCGTTTCTTTTACTTTCTCTGATTTTGCCGGCATTTGACTAAAAATTTCTTGCAAGGTTTCTAAGGTTCTATTAACTGGCGTCCGATAGCCTTTTGTTGCTACGCGTCCTTGCTCTCTTAAATTTCTGCCAAGCTCGCGCGCCTGCTCCGCCCCTTTTTCAGAAATCGATGCTCGAGAAATTTGGGCCAAATTTTGTTCAAAAACTTTTGGACTTGTTTTTTGGGCATGGCGCACAAAGGTAATTCTTACTTCAGTATTTCTACCTTTCTCTCTTTGTTCAGGTGGCTGCGGACCAGTTTCAAAAAATCGCTCGCTCATAAATTTTTATTACAATCAATCGTTGTCAATTTAACACGGCCGTGTTAAATTGACAACATATTGACAACACCATATTGACAACACAACGAAATAACATAATTCATCTAACTATTCATCTAACTAAATAAACTTCTCCTTTATCTCCGTCAACTAAAACCTTCACTCCATTTTTTAATTTTTTGGTTGCTGATTTTGTGCCAACAATGCAAGGAATTCCCATCTCGCGAGAAACAATTGCCGGGTGCGAGGTCATTCCACCAATATCACAAACTATTGCGCTGGCTTTTGCCATCATTTGCACCATTGTTGGATCAGTAATTTTAGCAACTAAAATGTCGCCTTTCTTAAATTTTTTCAAATCTTTAATTCCTCTGATAATTCTTGCTTTTCCTCTGGCGCGGCCACAGGATGCAGCTAAACCGGATAATATCTTTTTCATCTTTTTAAATTTAATTCAAAAAACTTCAACTTATCAAAATAATTTTTATTTCTGTCCCATTAATTCTATCACCTTATCCCTTAAACCGCCGCGGCGAGTTATATGCTCGGAAGTTAACTTTCCTTGGCGCACTTTTTCAATCATCGTCACTAACTCTTTTGGAGTATAAAATTTATTTGTCCCCCGCAAATTCCCTGTTGCTTCTAAAATAAAATATAAATCATCAAAAGTTTTCGCTTTTTGAATATTGTATCTTTCTGCAGTTTCTTTTAACACATCTTCCGCTTCGTTTTCCGGCTCTAGCCTTACTTTTCTCCCCAGAGAATCTTTGTAATGAACGCTTATTATCAATTTATATGCCCTTCTTTTATTAATGATATCGTCATAGCTAGGTGAGGTTATTCTAAAAATAAATCCTTCGTAATTACTTCCATCTCTTATTTCTTCGGGGACCTCTTGGATATTGCCAAAAACTTTTATCTCTCCGGTATGTCTATCAAAATATCCATTCATTCCAATACAAGGATAATATCTGCCCTCCATTTCCACTCCTCCGGCATTACCACCCATTGATTCAAAAGCAAGAAGATTATTCATTTCTCCCCCTGGCTTCATTTTAACAAGGTTTTGTTCAATTAATTGCGACCTTCTTCCTTCCGGTGATAAATATTGTTCTGGATGCATATTTTTAGCTGTTTGCTAGGAGTGCTTTTTTGATTTTTATGCTGGTTTTTTAATTTCTTCTTTTTTCGCCGATTTAAGCGAATGTTCCTTTTGTTCTGCTGATTTGGTCTCTTTTATTTCTTGTTTTGCGGGCTTAGTTTCTTCTGCTTTTGTTTTTTCTTCTTGTTTCTTTTTGGCGGCAATTGCCTTCCGGCGCTCTTTTTTTTGTTCTAAAGCCTTTATTTCTTTTAAAACTAGTTTACTCCGCCCAACTAAATACGGCCGTAAAACAGCAATCGCCCGCTCGCTTAGATGGGCGCCGCGGCCCAGCCAATATTTAATCCGCTCAACCTTTACTGATTGAATTTTATTTTTTGCTTTTGGATGATAAGACCCTAAAACTTCGATAAAGTTTGTTTTTACCGGAGAGATATGATTTGTTACAACAAAACGGAACTGCGGTTGATTTTTTTTGCCAACGCGGGCAAGACGAATCTTCAGCATGAATTATGAATTATAAATTATGAATTATGGGTTTTAGTCCCGAAGGAGTCGGGATTCATCCATGATTCATAATTCTTGATTCTTGATTCTTATAATTAAGGTTAGTTTATTTCTCTTATCATGTCAAGATTAGCTTGACTTTTAGCCAACCTAGCTGGCTGTCAAATTCTTTCCAGCTTTCTCCAAATCCACAGACAATAATTTTGACACTCCGCTTTCTTCCATTGTTACGCCATATAAAACTTTTGCTTTCTGCATTGTCTGGCGATTATGGGTAATAGCAATAAACTGAGTTTTTTTAGCGACATCCTCAATAATTTTTGCGTAGCGGCCGGAATTTGCTTCATCTAAAGTGGCGTCTGCCTCGTCTAAAACGATAAAAGGAGATGGATGATAAGTAATAATTGCTAAAATTAAAGCAATAGAAGTCAGCGCCCGCTCCCCGCCAGAAAGCATATTCAAATCGGAAACTTTTTTCCCCGGCGGATTTGCTTTTATTTCCACATAAAATTCCTCTTTATCCCTTTCCGCTTCAAAAACAGAAAATTCTTCCGGTGTTTCTTTGTTTATATTATTTTCTTTTTTTTCTAATTCATATTTTCGTTTTAAAAGTTTTGCTCGGCCGCCGCCAAACAAAGTGGCAAAATATTTTTGAAAATGTTCATTAATCGCCCCGATTGCTTGGTCAAAATTATAAGTTATTTTTTCATCTAATTCACGGATTATTGACTTAAGTGAAGCGGCGGCTTTTTCCAAATCTTCCTTTTGAGAAGTTAAAAATCGGTATCTCTTTTCAACATCTTGGCATTCAGCTAAAACTCGGGAATCTATTTCCCCAATTTGTAAAAACTGTTTTTTAAGACGAGAAATTTCCTCTTTGATTTCTTTTGCTTCTGCTTCTGACATTTCTTGCCGATGATTTAGAAATTCTTTAACCATCGTCTCCGCCTGGGCCTCGCCAAAATCATCTCTTATCTCATCCAACAAAAGTTTCTTTTCGCTCTCTTGTTTCGCTTTTTCGATTTCTAATTCTCGTAATTTATCTTTAGTTGTATTTACTGCTTCTTGCGCTTTTTTGTATTCACGCTCATAATCAATAATTTTTTGTTCTTTTTCTTTTTCACCGATTTCTTCCTTTCCTTTAAATTTATCTTCAAGAAGTTTGATTTTTTTTGATAATTCTGAAAGACTGGCTTCAAGTTTCGCCTTTTCGGTTTCTAAAGATTTAAACTCGGCTGATGCTTTTTCATTCTCTTTAATTTTTTCTATTTCATTCTGAAGTTTTTTAATTTCTAAATTTTCGGCAGTTATTTGTTCTTTGCAAAAATCAGCTTTTGTTTGCAAAATTGCTAAGCTCACTTTTCGTTCGCTTATTTCTCTTTCTTCTTTATCTTTTTGTTCTAAAAGAACTTTAATTTCTTCTTCTGTTTTTTGCTGTCCGAAACTTTTGTCCTCTTTAATCTTTTTTCTTTTCTCTCTTATTTCTTCCAGCAAAGTTTTTATTTTCTTAGAATATTCACTGGCTAAAACAATTATTGCTTTTAATTCTGGTGGCGTTTGCACCGCTTTAAGTTTCTGAACAATTCTTTCCTCGCCTAAAAATATTTGTTCGATTTTATTTTCGATTTCTAAAATATCAGAAATTCCTTTGCCCTTTGTTAATAAATCACTTTGCAGTTTTTTAATTTTTCCTAAAGTATCTTTGTGCTGTCTTATTTTTTCTCCAAGTTTTAGATTTGCATTTTCCAGATTTTCTGAAAAAATACGAAAGTCATATTCAATTTTTGCCAACTTTTCCTCTTTTAATTTCTTTTGGTTTAGAATATTTTGTAAAGAAAATATTTGGCTTTTTTCTTTTAGAACCAGAAGTTCGTCCGAAAGGGCAATAACTTTTTCTTTAATTTTATTTTTTTCTTCATACAAAGCAAATAGATCTTTTTGATCTTTTGTTTTTGTAAAACCTGCTGTTTTAACTATTTCTAAAATTAAATTCTCCTTTTGGACTAATATTTCTTGTCCTTTCTTTTCTTCATTTTTTATTTTTAGAATTCCGTTTATTATTTCATTTTCTTTTCGACAGACCCTGCCCCAGGCATAATTAAAATACTTTCGCTGCTTCGCCCGCAATTCTTGTTCAATCTCATTTTTCCGGCGGGCCCTGCCTGCTTGCCATTTTAAAGATCGCAGACGCGGCAAAAGTTCATCGAGATGATCGCCGACTCGCAGTAAATTTTGTTTTGACTGAACAAGTTTTTGCAGACTTAAATTTCTTTTTAACTGATATTGCTTTATATCCGCCGCCTCTTCAAAAAGTTCCTGCCGCTCCCGCGGGGTTGCCCGCAAAAAACTATCAATCATTCCTTGACCAATTACTGAATAAGTTTTCTGACCAAAGCCGCATTTTGCCAAAAGCTGTTGAATATCTGAAAGTCTTACCTTGTTCTTATTAATTAAATATTCGCTTTCTCCTGAACGAAAAACCCGGCGAGTAATAACTAAATGATCATAGCTAATTAAAGATTCGTCATCATCTTCGTTATTTAAATACAAAGAGACCTCGGCCATACCCAGCCTTGATTTTTGATGAGTGCCGGCAAAAATAATATCTTCTGATTTTTTGCTCCGCAGAGTTTTCATACTCTGTTCGCCCAAAACCCAGCGAATTGATTCGGCGAGGTTCGATTTTCCTGATCCATTTGGACCAACAATAGCGGTCATTCCTTTGTCAAATTTTAAAGCTGTTTTTGGGGCAAAAGATTTAAAACCCTGGAGTTCAAGTTTTTCTAAAAACATAATAAAAAAAGCTCAAAGCCTAAAGCTCAAAAGTCAAGACCAAAACTTAAAATTCAAACTTTTAACCCCTCCATTCCTCCCCTGGGCCTCGCGGTCGCCTGCGGCGACATCGCTCCGCCCGTCTCGGCGGTTCGTCCCGAAGCAGTTTCGGGACTCACTTCGCCTCGACTCTTATTAAGCCTTCAATTACGAAATGTTATTTTTCAGCGCCAGTCAGCGTCAAGTCCACGTATGTCCGCGTTAAAAATGTTTTTATCGCCGACTAACGCGGACTTTACGTGGACGTACGCAGACGAATTTCGTAATTCAAAGTATTAAGGAGGGGTTAGGTGGGGTTAAATTTTGAGCTTTATGCTGTAACTTTGCGCTTTTAGCTTTGCGCTTTGAGTTTATTTTATACAAATTCTAAAAAAATAGCAAGAAAGAAATTTCAACTTGCTTTATTTTTATCATCTCTGCTATAATAAAGCTGATTTTTCACTTTTAGGAGGTTTTGATGATTGCCTTTCTGTGCAATGGAGAGAAGTGGAAATATATTGGGAAACTTAGAAAAATTGCCCTAACATTTGGTTTTCATTATTATATTACTGATTCGGTTGCCCAAATTAGCGAAGTTTTAGCGGAAATGGCAGAGAATCAGATTCAAATCATTTGTGTTTTGGGAGGTGATGGAACAATTTGTCAGTTAGTTAGCGCGGTTTTCCGACGAAGGGAAAGATTAAAACAATCTTCTTTGCCGCCAAAAATCGCTGTTTTAGGCGGCGGGACAATGAATAATTTGTTTTCTGTTCTTAAACTTCGAGGTCCCCCGGATCATTTAGCGAAAAAAATTGTTGAAGAGGCGACAAATAGCCAACTAAAAGTAATAAAGTTGCCGCTTTTACGCGTAACTCATAATGGCCAAGTTTATTTTGGTTTTACTTTTATTTTGGGACCAATTGTCAGACTTTTAAAACAATATACTGATAATCAAAGAAATTTTTCAAGAGCAATGATGACTGCTGTTTTAGCTTGTTCTGCCGCGACGGTAAAATGGCCGAAAAATTTTACTTCCCTGATTAAGCCGTTTGAAGCTCAAATATTAGTTAATGACAGAAGAATTCAGTTTAATAATCTTTCTGGGATTCTGGCTTCAACAGTAAGAAGAACAGCTTTTGGTTTTTATCCGTTTTTAGGCAATGAATTTCTCGTTTCACCAAAATTTGATCGATTCTATACAATTATTTGTGGCCTTTCGCCTAATGAAATTGTGGCAAAAATTTTTTACTTAGGTTATCTTCATTTTTGGGATATTTTTTTTCCTTCATCCGGGCTTCGCGCAAGAAATCAGTACTTTAACCAGCCGGTAAACAATTTAAGAATAAGAAATCCGAGTGAAGATATTTTTACAATCGATGGAGAAATCTTCCCAATCCAAAAAGGGAAAGAAATTACAGTTTCTTTTGGTCCAGAAATTTCTTTAGTTTGTCCTTCCTATTAAAACGAATAATTTGGCGATAAAAAACTAGGGCAAGAATATAAAATATTAAAAAACCCTCTTATTGCAAAATAAAATCAAGAGGGATTTTTTATCTTTGCATCTTTTTAACAACAAAAAAAGGTAAACTTTTATTCCGTTTGCGCGAATACTCCGCTCCGATATATCGGAGCGGGATCGACTTCATTTCAAAATTTTTATCTCTTTCGCGGTAAAAAAGGCGCAGGATTTATTTTTTTATTGGCATAATGATATAGGTGTAATTTTGGTTTCCTTCGGGTTTAAGCTGAACAGGACCAATATCCCCGGAAAACAACAAATTAATTTCCTCGCTATCCGCCGCTTGCAATCCCTCTAAAACATATTGATAATTAAAAATAATTTTTTCATCTTTTCCTTCCCCTTGGCCCTGCAAGACAGCAATATTTTTTCCTACCTGACCCGACTCTGAATAAATATTTAGCTCTCCTTTTTTTGGCAAAACTTCAATTTCCGCTTCATTGCCGTCAACTTTCGAAAAAAGGCTGGCGGAATGCAAAGCGGTTGCAAACTCATTTGCTTTAACTTTAAATTTGGTTGAAAAATGTTCGGGGATAATCTTTAAATAATCGGGATATTGGCCATCAATAAGACGGGAAATAAACTCTACTTCACCAATTTTAAATTTTATCTGATTTTCTGAAGCAAAAACCAAGACCTCGCTTTCAAGATTTTTTGATAAAATGCGCAAAAGTTCGGTCATTGTTGCTTTTGGCACAATAAAAGCGTATTCTTGTTTTATTTGATAATTATTTTTAATAATTCTTTCAGCCAAACGATAACTATCAGTTGCTGCCAGACGAATTCCGTCTTTTCCAATTTTAAAATAAACACCGGCAATTTCCGGGCGTATCTCATCCGGGGCAGCCGCAAAAACTACACCAGAAAGCGCTTTTCTCAAGTCTTCGGTTTTTATTTTTGATAGCGGTTCTTTTTCAATTTTAGGAATTAAAGGAAACTCGGCTGGATCTAAAGATTTAATCGAGGCTTTAAAATTTTCACATTCTAAACTCAAAACATTATTTTCTGATTCCAATAAAACATTTGTTTGCGGAAGATTGCTGATATAATGATAAATAAGATGAGCAGGAACAGTAATTTTTCCTTCTTTTTCGATTTTTCCACGAATAAAAACAATGGTTCCTATTTCTAAATTCGTTGTTGAAAGTTTTATTTTTCCTTCTTCACAGGAAATTAAAACATTAGATAAGATTGGCAGGGTTGTGTTTTTTTTCGCAGTTTGAGAAACAATTGATAATCCTTTTTGTAAGTTTTCCTGGGTACAAATTATTTTCATTTTTTAATATATTAATTAATAATAATTATATTAAGGAAAAAAATTTTTGTGGATAATCATATTTCTTGGCTTAGAATAGAAAATATTTATTGTTGAAAATAAAAGGATAAGATGTTGATAGTTAATGAGTTAAAAGTTAATAATTTTTATTTAAAATATTATTTTACAAAAATTTTAGAAATAGTCCCCATTTTTTATTAGATTATTAACTTTTTATCCTATGGAAAATTTTATTAATATTAAGAGGTGTAAAGTTTTTGCCGAATAAGATCAATTTCCTGGCGTAAGTTAATATCTTTTTCTATTTCTTTTGATACTTTTTCATAAGCGTGGATTGCGGTAGTATGATCGCGGCCGCCAATTTCCTGACCAATTGTTGGATAACTTGTTTTTATTTCGTCGCGCATTAAATACATTGCAATTTGTCTTGGCCAAGCGATTTCTTTTTTTCTGTTTTTAGTAATCAGCTCTTCTGATTTTATGTTGTAAAAAGAAGCAACGGTTTCTAAAATACGGCGGGAGGTGATTGCTTTTTTGTTCGGTCGGCCGGCGATATTAGTTAAAATGTGGCGAGCTAACTCTTCGGTAGGAGTTAAATTATTTAATTGACAGCGGGCGATAAGGCGTGACAATGCTCCTTCTAGCTCACGAATGTTGTTTTGAATATTTGCGGCAATATAATTTAAAACATTTTCTGGAATATTAACCTTGCGTTCTTTGCATTTTGCGATCAGGATTGCCCGCCGTGTTTCTAGGTTTGGCATAGAAATATCGGCAATCATTCCTCCTTCGAAACGGGAGACAAGGCGATCTTCAAGGCCTAAAATTGCTTTTGGAGGACGGTCAGAAGTTAAAACGATTTGTTTGTTATTTTGGTATAAGTAGTTAAAAGTGTGGAAAAATTCTTCTTGGGTTCCTTCTTTGCCGGCTAAAAACTGGATGTCATCAATTAAGAGGTAATCTGTTTTGCGATATTTATTTTTAAAACCATTATCTTTGCTTTTTTGAATTTGAAGATAGGTGATAAAATCCTCAATAAATTTTTCACAAGAAATATAAACTATCCGCTTTTTTGGAAAGACTTGACAAACTTTATTTCCAATTGCCTGAATAAGATGAGTTTTGCCTAAACCAACTCCACCGTAAATAAACAAGGGATTATAAGTTTTGCCTGGCGATTGAACTATAGCCTGAGCCGCAGCATGAGCTAATTCGTTGTTTGGACCAACAATAAAGTTTTCAAAAGTATAGCGCGGGTTCAAATTATATTCATTAACAACTTCTTCTTCTTGAATAATTTGAACTTCTTCATTTAATTTTGGCTGGAGAAAAACCATTGTTCTCCCTTTTTCTTTTAAGAGAACATCCTTTTTGCTGTTTAGACAGAAAGTGATTCTTTTTATGCGGCTGCTCGTTACATTTTGCAGGCATTTGGCAATTTCTTTTTGAAATTTATTTTCCAGCCATTCTTTAGCAAAGCCATTTGGCACGCTGATAATAAATTCACCTTCATTTTTAGTGAGGAGATAAGTATTTTTAAACCAAGTAGTAAAACTTGCTCTGCTTATTGTTAGTTCAAGTTCTCCTAAAACTGCTTGCCAAATTTCTTCATTGGTCATACTAATGGAAATTAGAAGTTAGGCATTTTGTGTGAAAAATCATAACAAATAGAATTATAACACAAAGAAAAAATTAAGTCTCATTATAATCAAGAGAATTTTGTTTATAAATTGTGCAGAAAAAGGGGACAATTTTATGAATTCTTAATTTCTAATAAAATAATAAATTTTAAAATGTTTAATGATTTAACGGTTAATAAACTATAAAACCTGTTGATATTTGGTATGTTAGGCGGTTTTAAAAATTTGTCAACCCCGTTAGAAGTATATGTAATTGCCGGGCCTGCCAGTGATACAGCTTAAACTCAAATCATTGATATAGACACATTGATTTCATAAACTTCTAACGGGGGCAACTATTAATGGAAATTAGAAAGCGAAGGCTGGAGGTGAGATTAGAAGCTGGAAGTTAGAGGCGGGAAATTGGAATTAGAGGTCTTAGATTAAATTTTCTTGCCAATTTTTGTCTTTTTTGCTAATCTAGAAATAGCAAAATTAAATAAATATGAAACCCTTCTCTTTTGTATCTTCATTTTTTAGGTGGTTTGGAAAAGAGGAAAAGAAAAAAACAACCAAACTCCTGCTGGTTATCGGAGGCGTCTTTTTTGTTTTTATTTTGGGACTTTTTGTTTATATTGCCCGCGATCTGCCTTCGCCAGGAAAAATCAACACCCGTTTTGTTCCCGAATCAACAAAAATTTATGACCGCGGCGGAAAAATTTTGCTTTATGAAATTCATGGAGAGGTGCGAAGAACATTAGTCTCTTTGGATCAAATTTCTAATTATGTTATTGGAGCAACAATTGCCGCGGAAGACAGAAATTTTTACAAACATCATGGTTTTTCGATTCGCGGCATCACTCGAGCAATTTTTAAAAATGTAAAGCCCGGCGATGAGCTGCAAGGAGGTTCAACAATCACCCAGCAGTTTGTTAAAAATTCTATTTTAACTTCAGAACGGACATTCACCCGCAAGATAAAAGAATTAATTTTAGCAATTGAAATTGAACTAAAATTTAAAAAGGATGAAATTTTACAGATGTATCTAAATGAAATTCCTTATGGTTCAAATGCTTATGGAATTGAAGCAGCGGCTCAAACATTTTTTGGCAAGAAGGCAAAAGATTTAACTTTGGCAGAATCTGCTGTTCTTGCCGCCTTGCCTCGCGCCCCAACTTATTATTCTCCTTACGGCAACAATTTCAATGAAACGAAAACACGCCAGGAATGGATTTTAGATCGAATGGCTGATGATAAATTGGTTTCTCGCCAGGAGGCTGATATGGCAAAAAAAGAAGAACTAAAATTTTTAGAGAAAAAAGAAGGAATTTTGGCGCCTCATTTTGTAATGTATGTTCGGGAAAAATTAACCGAAAAATATGGCGAAAAATTTGTTATCGAAGGAGGGTTGAAAGTTTATACGACTTTAGATATGGATTTGCAAAAGATTGCCGAGGAAGCAGTGGTTGAAGGCGGAAAGAAAAACGAACAATATGGCGCGCGCAATGCCGCCTTGGTTGCTTTAGATCCTAAAACCGGCCAAATTTTGGCAATGCAGGGATCGCGGGATTATTTTGATAAAGACAATGATGGGAATGTTAATGTTGCGATTCGCGATCGCCAGCCAGGCTCCTCTTTTAAACCTTTTGCTTATGCCCGCGCTTTTCAAAAAGGCTATACTCCGGAAACAATTTTATTTGATTTAGTAACCGATTTTGGCAATAATTACAAACCGCAAGATTATGACCGTGGGCAAAGAGGTCCGGTTTCAATGCGTCAAGCTTTAGCCGGTTCGCTAAACATTCCGGCAGTTAAAACTTTGTATTTAGCCGGCGTAAAAGAGACAATTGATTTAGCCCATCAAATGGGAATTACAACTTTAAACGCCGGCGAAGATCGTTATGGATTGTCGCTTGTTTTGGGCGGCGGGGAAGTTAAACTTTTAGATATGGTCTCTGCTTTTGGCGTTTTTGCCCAAAATGGAATGCGTTACGAAGAAACTCCAATTTTAAAAATTATTGATAAAAATGGCAAAGTTTTGGAAAACAACGAGGAACCATCAAGAAAAGAAGTTTTAGATTCACAAATTGCTCGGCTGATCACTAATGTATTATCTGATAATGGGGCGCGGGCATTTATTTTCGGTTCCGCAAGTCCTTTGGTTTTACCTGATCGTCCTGTTGCGGCAAAAACCGGAACAACAGAGGAATTTCGCGATGCTTGGACAATTGGCTACACTCCTTCGCTTGCGGCTGGGGTTTGGGTTGGAAATAATGATAATCATCCGATGAAGATTGGCTCTGACGGTGTTTATGTGGCAGCGCCGATTTGGCATGATTTTATGGTAAAAGCACTAGCCGGCAAACCAAGCGAGGAATTTCAAAGACCCGAACCAACAAATCCTAAAAAACCGATTTTAGCCGGGAAAATGGCTGAAGAAACAAAAGTGAAAATTTGCAAGCCAAAAGGTTTATTAGCTACTGATAGATGTCCGAAACATTTAGTAGAAGAAAGAGTTTACCGCAAAGTCCATTCAATTTTGTATTATGTTGATAAAGATAATCCGCAGGGCCCTTATCCTTCAAATCCCGCTTCTGATCCGCAATTTTCCCGCTGGGAAGGCCCGGTTTTAGCTTGGGCAAAAGCAAACAATATTTATCAAGAAGATCCGCCCAAAGATTACGATGACACTCATGATGAAAAAAACCAGCCGCGTATAGAAATTACATCCCCGGGAGCAGATTATGAAATTATTTCCTCTCCAGTTTTAATTAAAGCTCAAGCGAATGCGCCTTTGGGAATAAAAAAAGTGGAATTTTATATTGATGGCGCTTTGGTTGGAACAGATACTACTGGGCCTTACGCGATAAACTATGATTTTTTTCAAATTGCAAATGGCGGGCATACAATCCGGGCAGTAGTTTATGATCCAGTGGATAATATTGCCGAGACCAGCGTCTCAATTTCCGTAAATTTAGAACGGGTGCCAAAAATTTCTTTAACTTCTCCGGCGGGAAATCTAAGTTTGGTTCGCAGTCAATTTCCTTTTCTGTTGCAGGCTAATGCTTTTGCCGAGGAAGGGATTAATAATGTGAAATTTTATGCTAGCGAAAATTTGGTTGACCGTGTTTTTCCCCAAGCCAGCGGAGAGCAAACTTTTTCTGCTAAATGGTCATATCCAGGCAAAGGTGTTTTTTCGGTTTATGCTGTGGTTTTAGACAATAATGGTCGGACAGCCTATTCGAGGAATGTTAAGGTGACCGTGAAGTAAAATTGTTATCTTGCTGGTTGCTATAGATAAAACATTATGACTCCGCACCATCTGTCATCCTGAGCCGTAGGCGAAGGATCTCTGACGAATGTCAGAATGCCACACATTCGTGTGAGATTCTTCCGCTTCCCCTTCGCTTCGCTCAGGGTCAGCGTCAGAATGACGGTTATTAAAAGATTAGTGCATTTTCATAGTGTGATTCTATATCTTGCTGTATTGTTAGAAAAGTAACAAGACTAGCAAGATAACAAGCTAGCAAGATAGCAATTTAACAATGAAATCAATTTATGAAGACATTTCTGAATTATTGAATAAAAAAATTGGTGAAAGTTTGGAAATCTCAAAAGAAATCAATGTAAAGGATTTAGGCGATAATCGTGTAAAAATAAAATCTCCAATTTTTTTGGAGATTAATTTTATTTTAAGCAATCAGCGCGAGGTGCAAGCAGATTTTAAAATAGAAGCTGATTTAGGGCTTTATTGCGATCGTTGTTTAAAAGAATTTAACAAAAAAATAAATTCAAACTTTAGACAGATTTATCGTACCAAAAAGATAAGGCGGCAAGAAGATCAAGAAGATAACGAAGAAGAAATAATGCCGATTTTGCCCGACCAAAAAGTAGAAATTTTTGAACCGATGCGTCAAGAAATTTTACTCACCCTCCCCTATAAAATTTTATGCAATGAAAAATGTAAAGGGATAAAATACTAACTTTTAAAATTCTCGATTTTTGCCAACAATGATATTTAAAGTTTTGGGTTTTATTCCAACATAACCTGATAATCGCTTGTTTTTTTGGCCGTCAACAAAACACAAAAGAGGCTGGCGGCTTTTTAAATAAATCGTTTTTGCTCGAAAAATTGAAAGAGACGGTTTTTTGTTTTTTTCCCGAGCAAAAATAAAAATATTTAAGAGCCCGTCATACGGTGAAATATTTGTTTTTAAATTTTTATAATATTTTTCAACTTCCTTTCTAAATTTTTTAGGCAGTAGATTGGCAATGATAATTTTTTCTATTGGGGCAGTAATTTTGAACTCGCTTTGATTTTCATTTTGATCTTTAAATTCAATTTCTACTTCTGTTTTTTCTTTTGAGGTGAATTTGTTTAAAATCAAATTCCAAAGATCCTGTTGTTTGTTTATTTGGAGATAAATTTCTAAGGCAGTCAGAAAAAATGAATGATCAAGTTTGCCAACATCAATTTTTTTTATTCGGCGGGCGGAAATTGCCTCACAAGAAGCCGCGCCGTGCGGCAGGCCGCAAAGAGACGCAATTTGAGAGTCGCCCTCAGGAATAAAACCAAAGTTGACATTTTCTTTGGATTTAAGAATTTCATTAACTACAAGATGGGCGGTTTTATCATTGCCAACGGCAATAATATTTTTGTATTTTTTAGTAGCTAAAATTTCCCGGGCTAGAATTTCTACTTGCCGAATAGGCGTTGCTTTTGCTTTGTCAGTGATAATACCTAAATCTGCCAGTTTTAGTTTTATTAAATCTGTTTCTTTGGCAAATTTTGGTTTGTCGGTATATTGGTCAAAGAGATAGAAATACACTAAAAATCAAAAATTAAAAACCAAAAATCAAAATTTAGGAAAGCCTAAATTTTTCTTTGAAAAATTTAGGCTTCTTTATTTTTGAGATTTGAGATCTGAGATTTATTTTCCATTTGGCATTGGCCGCAAAAGAACGCTCCTTGGGCGATGGTCAGAGATTTTGTTTGAAGGTCGCCGAAAATTTTTCCTGAGGAGGCAATTTCTAATTTCTCTTTAGCAATAATATTTCCTTCTACTTTACCGGCAACAAAAACATTTTCCGCTTCTACATCTCCTTTGATTTCTGCTTGTTCGCCAATTTTTACATTTTCTACAGTTTTTATTTTTCCGATAACTCGACCGAAGATCGAAACGCTTTCTTGCGAATCAATATTTCCTTCAAGTTTCACTGATTCGCCAACAATTGTTTCGCCTTCTTGTGTCATGTTTTGTTTTTCAGGTTTTGGTTTAAACATAAAATTTGTTTATAGTTCATAGTTTACGATTCATGGTGATCAATTTGGCTATGAATCATTGACTAAGAACTGATAACTACACTAACTTTTTAGGGATTTTTCAATAGCTTCTTTTTCTTCTTTTGATAATTGATAATGAGATGTGCCTTGGGTAATTGGTTTAGAAAATATTCTTGTCCCTTCCCGAGTATGAAGGCCAGAGATTACCAGGCCGTCTTTTTTACTGTTTAAAAAAGCAATTGAGAAACTTAAATCTCCGCCAGTGTCGGCAAAGGGATTATAGCGGACAACTCCGATGTTGGTAATGCTTTTTGCTCCGAGTTCGGCAAATTCGTCAGAAAGCCGGTAAAGTTCTTTTATGTCGAGTCTCTGTTTTTTTATTTCCCGATTCATCGTTTGCAAAAGATAGTCAATCCCTTTTTCTTTTGCCTCTTCTAAAATTTTTCGCCTATCTTTAACATAAGTTTGAAAAAGAAAAGTAAGATAAGTCAGCCATAAAAAAAAGATGACTAAAATAATAAAAATAAGACCGAATTTATTGGAAAGAAAGTCAAGCATTGGATCATTAAAACATTAAGACAAGAGAACATTAAAGTAATTTATATTTCGAGCTTGTCGGGAGATATTTGTTTTTATGTTCTTTTGTTCTCGTGTTCTTGTGAGTTCAGTATATCCCAAAACAAAAATCAAGGCAAATTTTAAACAGTTTTTAAAAATCTATCAGTGTATTGCGGCTGAGGAGGGATTGGTTTTGAAATTCGCCAGATAATTTCAAATTGAGCTTTCAAAAGTTCGGCAAAATCGCGGCTATGAATGACAAAACCAAAACTCTCAAGACGCGAAGAAATAAAAGCAACTTTGTCTGCATAAAGCCAATAACTCATTTGCCACGTCATTCCTTTTGGCGCAAATCTAAGTTTTCGCAAATGGCCTTTGCCAATTCCTAAATAAGGATGATTTTTCAAATCAACCGCCCGGTCGCGCGGCCAAATTCCGCGAATAGAAATATTCTGCCTTATACGCCGACGATTTAAATTTTCCAAATATTCCTTTCCTAAAATTTCTACCATTTCTGAAATCGGCCACATTGTCAGAGTTTCAATGTTTTTATACCAGAGCATATCTTTTAAAACTTGTTTTATCCCCTCTGGCCCAGAATAAAATTTAATTTTTGGCTCAACAGTTTTTATTTTTGCGCTCAAACCTGGCAATAATTTTTTAATTTTTTCTTCTTCTTGTTTTAAAGTTTCAATTTTTGATCTCACAAGCTGGGGCAGATTTTTTATATCATCAACACTAAATAATTTTTTGCCAGATTCCGCATCTTCCTGCTCTGTTGCCAAGCCATTTTTTATTAGCAATTTCAAATTGTCATAAATCGTTGCCCGAGGCAAACCTAAATTTTCCGCTAATTGCCGAGCAGATATAGGGCCTGTTTCTAAAAGCCGCATATAAATATTAGCCGCATTCTCTTGTAAACCAATTTCTTTTAAAATTTTGGTAAGCATAATTGCATAATTCGGTGACTGTCACCTATCGGTAACAGTCACCTTGCATTTTTTGTCATCCTGAGCGATTCCGATGAAGTCGGAGGAGTCGAAGGGCCCCTTTAAATAACAGTGGGATTCTTCGTCCTCGCCATAGGCTCGTCCTCAGAATGACATGTATTTGTCGCCTGCCGACAACATTTTGACAATATCTAATATAAGTATAAACTTGCAAAGAATAGCTGTCAACCCTTAACAGGCTTGGGATTTACAGCTGTTCCCCTGCTCTTTTTAGCTTTTGCCAAGGAGGGAAACAATGAGGATTTTGGGGGCTGTGTTTTTAGGATTTAGTTTTAAATTTATGTCCTTTTTTATTTGTCTTATGATTAGTTTTTGTGTGTATGTAATCAACAGTATTGTTGGTTTATTTGGCTATGTTATTCCCAGTCTAAATTTAGAAAAAGATATTGAGGCAGCAGAAACAGTGTCTTCAGGAGCAATTGGAATTTTTATAATCGTTGCTTATTTGTATATAAAGCTTAAGGAGAAATTAAGAGAGCTTAGGGAGGAATTAAATCATTCGGTAAAAAAATTGGATTTGAATTCGGGAGAGAAATAATTATGTCCACGCCAGAAATTTCTGTTACTGTTGAATCTCATTCTGTTTCAGATTTTGTTTTGTTGGAGTATGTAGCTTTTCATATAAGAAAAAATTCAAGAGCATATTTATGCCCCGAACATAAAGTGAGGATTATTGGCTGGAAAATAACAGGATTAAGAATAGAAAAAGTTTATGATGAAATAGAAAGACGAGAATATCTTCCCATGCATATAACCCGGCTTTATTTGGATGCTGTTAATAAAATTCGAGAACTTGGCGGCACAATAGTTAGTTTTACAAATATTGATGAAGATGAAAAAGAGGCAGAGATTAGACTTGCAACGAGAAGCGAAGTGGCTTCGGCCTGTTTGGGAGCAATATCAGTATGAAAAGAAAATATCCTCTTTATCCATACGCTTTTATTGGTTTTTTAGTTGCCATTGCCATTATTTGTTTTATTATCGGAGAATTCTTTGTTGATAAATCCAGTGATTCGCATAGTTTGTTGGGTTTTGTTTGGAGATTTTCCGCGACTGCTGGCTTTTTTTGTTTAGTTTTGCGTTGGTTTGATAAAATTTTGTCTTGAAGGAAAAATAGTAAAATTTAAAAAGAATTGCCAAAAGCAATTCTTTTTTGTAATTATTGTTAGTCTGACAAAATAAGGTGGGCACAGAGGTCTGCCCTGTGATATTGTTTTTTAAGTCATCGCTTTTTTTAATTCTTGAATGTGGGCGTGGCGGTAGAAATCAATTTCTGTTTTATTTTCTCCTAGTTTATCCAAAAGCATAGCAACATATTCTCCAGAAAGCCGCAAAGGCAAAATTGCATAGTCAATCCCTTTTTCATAAAGCTCTAAAGCCTCGTCAACATTCTGGCAAGTTATTAAAATAATTGAATTTTTGTTTTTAATTTGAGAAAGCAGAAATAAGTTGCTATGTAAATCCGGGACAGTTGAAATAATCATTTTTGCTTTATCTAAATTTGCTTTTTCAATAATTTCCGGATCCTCAATGTCGCCATAAAATGAAAGAGTATGCTGTTTTCTTAGCTTTTCAACTGTTTCCAAATTAAAATCAATTACCAAGACCTTTTTCTGCCGTTTTTGGAGATTTTTTAAAATAACGCTTCCCATCCGGTCACAGCCAAATAAGATAGTGTGATTTTCTAGAATACCCTCGCGCGTCATTAATTCTTTAAAACGCAGCTTTTTTCGTTCAAAAATATTAAGGTATTTGCCGATTTTTAAATAAATTTTATGGCTGTGAGAAATAAAATAAGAAGAGATCAAAATCGTAATCACCGCTAAGATTGTTATCAAAGAAAGTAAAGAAGAATCAAGGTGGCCCACTTTTACGCCTAAAATAATCAAAATAATAGAAAATTCACTAATTTGTCCTGTTGCGAGGCCAGTTAAGAAAGAAACTCTTTTTGTAAATCCCAAAATTCCCATAAAAATCCAGACAATTAAAGGATTCCCGAAAATAACAAAAAGTGAAAAAAACGAAACTAAAACTAAATTTTCTTTTAAATCTGGCCATGCCATTTGCATCCCCAGGCTTGTAAAAAAGATAATTAAGAAAAAGTCGCGCAGAGGCCGCATTTTACCTACTGTTTCTAGGTTGTAAGCAGTCCCTGCCAAGCCCAAGCCTGCTAAAAAAGCGCCAATTTCTAAAGAGAGACCAAAACTTTGCGCGGCAAAAATTAAAGCAAGACACCAAGAAAGCGAAGCCAAAAATAGAAGCTCTGGTGTTTTGGTAGCAAAATTTAAAAGGCGAGAGACAACAACCCGGCCTAAAAAAATAGCGCCAAAGAGAAAAACACCAGCTTTTATCAAAACAAGAAATAATTGACCAAAAAGACTTTGAAAAGAAGATAAAAAATTAATTTCATGAAAAAAAGCCATTGCTAAAACCGCCACCAGATCTTGAATCAACATTGTGCCAATAATAAACTTGCCCTGTAAAGAATCTAAATCTTTACTGTCAGAAAGAAGTTTAACTACTACTGCTGTACTGGAAAAAGCTAAAGCTAGACCAAGATATAATGCAACAATAACTGAAAATCCAAAAAAATAACTTAAGAAAAAACCGAAAAGTCCAGTGAAAATTATTTGTCCTAAACCAACAATTGCGATAAGAAAAGAAATCTTTTTAAACTTTCGTAGATCAAGCTCAAGACCAATTGTAAATAAGAGAAAAGCAATGCCTAAAGAAGAAAAATAATAAATTACCTCCTCGCTTTTAATTAAATTAAAAAATGAAGGTCCCAAAATAATTCCGGCAAAAATGTAAGCTAAAATCAGTGGTTGTTTGACAAGGCGGGTAAAATACCCCAAAATTCCAGCTAAAATAATGACTAAACCTAGTTCGGTGAAAATTGACATATTAATTAAATCCTAAGTTCAAAACTCTAAATCCTAAACAATATCAAAATTCAAATTTTCAAAATCTAAAACATAAATTCGCTCCGGCAAGCTCTGCTGACCTCTGGTGAAAAATGACAAATGAAACTCAAAATGACAGTAAGTTTGTCATCCCGAGGCCCCGAGTTTGCCGAGGAGGCCGAGGGATCTCTCAACTTGTTTGAGATTTCTTGAGAATAATTCTCGCATTCGCGAGAGATCCCTCAAGCTTCGCTTTCGGGATGACATTTAAGCATTTTACATTCATTTGATATTTGACATTTGGATTTTGGGTTTGTTAAATATCTTTTTAATTATTTCAATTGCTAAAATATTTAAAGCGGCAAAAGCAAAAGCAAAAAGCCATTCAAAAATTCCCAAAGGCATAGTTTTTAAAATTGTTTGCAGGCCTGGTAAATATATTGCTAAGATTAACAAAAAAATGCTTGTGATAACAGCGATATTTAAAAAACGGTTTGTAAAGACAGAGCGATGACAGATTGAAGTGCGCAAACTTTTGCAAGAATAAACAGTTATCACTGAAGTTAAGGCCAGAGTAATAAAAACTAATGAGCGCAGATAATTTTCATCAAATCCTTTGTTTACTAAATAAAAATAAACAGCAAAAAGCAAAATGGCGGCCGGCAGACCAACTAAGAAAATAATTATTTTTGAGACAGGATTTAATATTTGTTCGGAAATATTTTTTGGTTTTTCTTTCATTATTCCTTTTTCCTTTTTTTCAAAAGCCAGGGCGAAATCCGGCAAGCCGTCTTCAATAATATTCATCCATAAAATTTGGACTGGTAAAAGAGGCAAAGCAAAATTAAAAAGCAATGCCCCGCCGATCAAAATAACTTTAGCAAAAGTATAAAGCAAAAGGTAGAGAGTTACTTTGCGAATATTATCAAAAATAATTCTCCCTTCTTCAACCGCCGCTTCAATAGTTTTAAAGTTATTATTCAGCAAAATCATATTTGAAGTTTCTCGCGCTGCTTCTGATCCTTGACCCATTGCAATGCCGATGTTAGCTGCTTTTAAAGCCGGAGTGTCATTAACTCCATCACCGGTCATTGCAACAATTTCTTTCTTTTCTTGCAGTGCTTCAACAATTTGCAGTTTATGTTTTGGCGCCACTCGGGCGAAAATTTTTGCTTGGCAGATTTTTGACCCTAGTTCTGCTGGCGGCAGAAAATCTAAATCTTCGCCGGACAAAATTTCATTTTCGGCTGCATTAATTCCTACTTCCTGGCCAATCACTTTTGCCGTAGCTTTATGGTCGCCAGTAATCATTTTTACTCTGATTCCTGCTTCTTCACAGGTTTTGATTGCTTCTTTTACACTCGTTCGTACAGGATCGCGGATTGCCACAAGCCCCAAAAAGACAAGGCCGACAGTTGTTTCTTTTTTCATATCTAAGTTCTTTGGGATTTTTCCGAGAATTTTATAGCCGCAGGCCAAAACCCTGTAAGCTTTTTGAGAAAGTTGGGAATTTAATTCCAAAAATTTTTCTTTTTGGTTAAATCGAGTAAACTCTTTTATTTCGCTTTTTTCAAAAAAATGAGAAGAAAAATCCAATATCCTTTCGCAAGAGCCTTTGACAAAAAATTCAATCTGCCCATTTTCTAAATTTTTTTGGGCCACCGCCATATATTTCAAATAAGAGTCAAAAGGGATTTCATCTAAAAGTTTGTAATTTTTTTCAAAATTTCTTTTTTTCAAATCTGCTTTACCGGCGGCATAAAACAAAGCAGTTTCTGTTGGATCGCCTAAGAATTTCCAGCGATTTTCATTTTCACCCTCATCGTTTTCCACATAAACATCATTGCATAAAAGGCCAACTTGGAAAATTTTCATTAAAGCAGGGTCTTTTGTATTTTTAAAATCTTTGACATTAAAAACACGATCAGCAGTCAAAATTTGCTCGACGCGCATCTCACCTGAAGTAATAGTCCCAGTTTTATCGGTGCAGATTACTGTTGTTGAGCCCAAAGTTTCTGCGGCCAGAAGTTCGCGCACCAATGCCTTGCGTTCTAAAATCCTCCGCATGCCTAAAGTTAAAACAATCACTACTGTTACTAAAAGTCCTTCCGGAATTACTGCTACTGCCAAGGCAATTGCCGTTAAAAACATTTCTGAAAGAGCAATACCTCTGATCACTCCGCCAAACAAAATTAAAAGTATTGCCGCAAAAGTCAAAAAAGCAATTTCTAAACTCAAACTTTTCATTTTTGTCTCCAGCGGTGTTTGTTTTTCTTTTGTTTTAAGAGCCAAGGAAGCAATTTTTCCCATTTCGCTATTTGGGCCGCAAGCTGTCACTGTCGCTTTTGCTTTTCCAGAGAGACAGAAAGTTCCCATATAAATCATATTTTCCCGATCGGCGAGCGGCGTTTTTTCAGGGAAAATTTTATCGGCTTTCTTTTTTGATGGCGTTGCTTCGCCAGTTAAAATTGCTTCTCTAGTGTGAAGGTCTAAAGATTCTAAAAGTCTGGCGTCGGCCGGAACTTTATCACCAGCATCAACAAAGATGATATCTCCCGGCACAAGATCTTCGGCTAAAATTTTATGGACTCTGCCTTCGCGCAAAACTTTAGCAGTTATAAAAACCATCTTTTTGAGGCCGTAGATAGTTTTTGCCGCTTTAAATTCTTGGATAAAGCCAATAACAAGATTAAAACTGACTGCCGCTAAAATAACAACAAAATCAAAATGTTCTTTTAAAATTAACGATAAAGCCGCAGCAACAAGTAAAATGATGGTGAAAAAATTACTAAACTGCTTTAAAAAAATAAAAATTGCCTGCGGCGGCTTTGCTTCAGAAAGTTTATTTTTGCCGAATTCTTTTTGGCACTTTGTTGTTTCTTTTTCAGTTAATCCCAATTCAGCATTCGTGTTTAAGTCTTTAATTGTTTGTTCTTTTGTTTTGGCGTGAAACATTTTCGTGTAACGTGTAACCTATAACCCGTGACACACTTGAGCTATAAGTTACAAGTTATAAGTTTCGCGATATTATTATTATATCATATTTTTGCTAAAATTGGAATAAAAATCCCCAAATTAAATTTGAGGATTTGTCAAAAAAAGATTATTTAAAGTTTTACCGCCAACTTATTCTTTAACTGCCAAAAAAGCAAAATGATATGAACCAGTTTTTATTTCTTTGATAAATTTAAAACCTGCTTCTTGCATTTCTTTTTTTAATTTATCTTTATCAAGACGCAAAGAAACTGACGGGCCAAATGGCGCTGCTTCGCGCTTCCAATCAATAATTAAAAGTCGGCCATTCTCTTTTAGAACTCGTTTTGCTTCAAGCAATACTTTATTTCGATCTTTAACTTGATGCAGAGTGCTTGAAATTAAAACCAAATTCACAGAATTTTCAGGAATTTTTAATGCCCCAGGCTTTTCTAAATTTGCCCAAAGAAGTTTTATTTGTTCTGCGCTACGCCGGATAATTTCGCTTTTCAAAAAAGAAAGAACAGTTTTTTGAATATCAATGGCATAAACCTTGCCTTTATTTCCAACAATTTTGGCGGCTAGAAAAACAAAATGTCCGCTGCCGCAGCCGAAATCTGCTATTATTTCCCCTTCTTTAAGGCCAGCCTGTAATAAGATATCTTTAATATTTAAAAATGAAGTTGGTTTCATATTATTTAATGAATTACGAAATGTTTCAATTTGTCATTCCGAGGGAGCACTTCGGCAGGCTCAGTACAGGCTCCGCGACCGAGGAATCTCTCAACTGACACCGAAGGTGTCATCCCGATCCCGATGTTCATCGGGGGAGGGATCTCTCAACTGACGCCGAAGGCGTCATCCTGAAGCTCCGATTTATCGGAGCTGAAGGATCTCTGACGAATGTCAGGATTTTCTCGCATTCGCCAGAGATTCCTCGTCCCGATTTACCCCGATTTATCGGGAGAACTCGGGACTCGGAATGACAATGATTAATTTCGTAACTCAAAGTATTTAATGAATTAATGCTTCAAGGTTTGCTTAGTAGTGGGGCTAAGCCTTTGTTATCGAGCTTGCTTTGAGGTGGTCCATTTAAGCAGTCTTTAAAGACCGAAGGCAGATTTAATTATAACAAAAAATAAAAATAAAATCAAAAAGCGGCAAATTTCTTAATTGGTTTATAAGAAAAACGATGGATTTTGCAAGGACCGTATTTTCTAAGAGTTAAGATATGTTTTTTTGTTCCATAACCCTTGTTTTTGTTAAATTGGTAGCGAGGATATTTTTTTGCTAATTTTTCCATTAATCGATCCCGTTCAACTTTGGCAATAATGGAAGCACAGGCGATAGATTTTATTTTTTCATCACCTTTAATGATAAATTTGTAGGGATGCTCAAAAGTTTTCAAAATATCTTTGCCATCAAATAAAACATATTCTGGTTTTTGAGGTAAATTTGCGATTGCCCTTTTTGTTGCTAAATTTTTCGCCTTGCTTAAGCCTAAAGAATCTATTTCCTCTTTTGTGGCAAAGCCTAAACCAACCAATTTATTTTTTTGTTTGATAATTTTGTAATATTTTTTTCTTTGTTTTTCTGATAATTGCTTTGAATCGCGAATTTTGGCGCGAAATTTCGGCGATAAAATTATTGCCGCAGCAAAAACAGGACCTGCCCACGCCCCACAGCCAACTTCATCACAGCCAGCAATATATTTATAGCCTTGTTTTTTTAACTTGCGCTCAAATAAAAAATTTGCTAATCTTGGCATATAGCTATTATACAATCTTAAATCTTAAATCTCAAATTTCAAAATTAATGAAGGCGCAACAATAACTTTTAACTTTTCATTTTTAACTTTATTTTATGAATCCTTATCAAAACGCTCTTACTCAACTAAAATGCGCTCAAAAAATTCTAAATTTTGACGACAACATTTTTCGAATTTTATCCGAACCAAAACGAATTTTGGAAGTAGCAATTCCAGTAAAAATGGATGATGGAAGTATAAAAGTTTTTAAAGGTTTTCGCTCGCAGTTTAACGACGCTCGAGGGCCATTTAAAGGCGGGATTCGTTTTCATCCGCGCGTCAGCCGTGATGAAGTAAAAGCGCTCTCAATGTGGATGACTTGGAAATGCGCGATTTTGGATTTACCTTTGGGCGGGAGTAAAGGCGGTGTTGTTGTTGATCCCAAAAAATTATCAAGCCGCGAACTTGAAGAATTATCCCGCGGCTATATTCGCGCAATTTACAAATATTTAGGTCAAGATCAAGATGTGCCAGCGCCTGATGTTTATACAAATGCAGAAATTATGGCCTGGATGCTAGATGAATATGAAAAGTTAATTGGCCATCATGAACCAGCAATGATCACCGGCAAGCCTCTTTCTCTTGGCGGCTCTCGCGGCCGCGATATTGCCACCGCTTTAGGCGCTTATTATATAATCACCGAAACGGTAAAAAGAAAAAAAATAATTCCAAAAAATACGCGCGTAATAATTCAAGGCGCGGGAAATGCCGGAAGCAACCTTGCAATATTATTATCAAAAGATGGTTTTAAAATAATTGCAATGGCTGATTCAAAAGGCGGTGTTTTAAATCCAAAAGGATTAAACGTTAAAAATTTACTAGCTCGGAAAGAAAAAAATGGTACGGTTCTAGATTTTGAAGGAGCAAAAAATATTAAAAGCAATAAATTTTTAGAAATTCCCTGCGATATTTTAGTTCCTGCGGCGTTGGAAAATGTTATCACTCGCAAAAACGCCAGGAAAATTAAGACAAAATTCATTTTTGAAGTAGCAAATGGACCTGTAGTACCCGAAGCAGATTCGATTTTATTTAAAAGAAAAATTGAAGTGGTGCCGGATATTTTGACAAATGCCGGCGGGGTCACGGTCAGTTATTTTGAGCAAGTGCAAGGCGCGCAAAATTATTATTGGGAAGAAAAAGAAGTTTTTCAAAAACTTGAAAAAAAGATGAAAGAGGCTTATTTGGCTGTTTTAAGTTTGGCGGAGAAATACAAAACTGATATGCGTACCGGCGCCCTAATTTTGGCTTTACTGCGAGTAATTGAAGCAATGAAAAAAGAGGCCGGGTCTAAAAATTTCAAAACTAATTTATATAAGAAGAAATTAGAACTCAAAATCCCCTTTAATTAAAGGGGATTTTCTGGTGCGTTTATACAATTCCGCTTGAACTCATTTTATCAAAAATTCTTGAAAAAAGCCAGTGCCCGCCGCCTGCGGCGGCGGACAGGAAAATCTCACGGCTCGCGGGCAAAAAATTTTTTACCCCGTAGGGTCGCCTTCGGCGACTCCTTCGGGGCCTCTCCCTCGCCCCTCCATTTTTTGCCCGCTCGCCGGAAACGACGCGGGATTTTAACTCTAAAAAGGTTTATTTAAATGTAATTTCTTCAAGAGTATGAGCTTTATAAAATCGTTGAGTAGTAATGAAAATAGAAACGTGTAGCCCACGACGAAAAGTATTTGTGACAACGGAATTGCCGCAAGTCCCAAAATGCCGAATGTCGGCAAAAATATTCCGATGATCATATCGGCGAAAAGAAAAAACAAGAGCGTTTTTGACGGAATAGATTCCCAAAAATGCCCCCGTTCTCGGACGGAGAGTATTGAAAAAAGCGCGAAGAAAAGAAGGATCTCAAAACTGAAAGCATTAAGCGCGGCTTGGTTTTGCGCAAGATTGAAATAGCGCAAGCCGACAAAAAGAAGCCCGAACGCCTCCGCTACCATAACCAATCCCGAAATTATGGCGATTTTTGCCAAGCCGGCGATATGCCACTCGGCGGGTTTCGAAGGCCATCTGACATTATCTGTTGAAAGCGATATTTTCACAAAATCGGTCATAAAAATCATAACCAGCATCGCCGTGGCCGAAATCACGAATTTCCCGGTTAAGAAAAAAGCAAAGACAATAAAGCAGGTTTTTAGCACGGTTCTGGCAACTTTATTCATTATCCAAATATTTACCCTCTCAAATGTCTGCCTCCCGATTTTTATAGAATCAAGGATGCTCGCGAGCCCTCCGTCCATCAGGACGATGCCGGCCGCGCTTTTGGCAACATCGGCTGCGCCGCTTACCGCAATGCCGAATTCTGCCTGCTTAAGCGCTGGAGCGTCGTTTATCCCATCGCCCGTCATGCCGACAATATGACCTTGTTTCTGAAAAGCGGAAACAATGCCATATTTATCATCCGGGTATACTTCGGCGACTCCGCCAACCTCTTTTGCGGCAATCCAGTTTGGCTTTTCCGCCTTTTTTAAATCGGATGCGGACACTATGTTCCCGCTTATGCCTACGGCCCGAGCCACCGTGCGGGCAATGGCCGCCATATCGCCGGTGAGCATTTTAACCGAAACGCCAAGTTGCTTGATTTCATCAATTAATTTTTTGGAATCCGCTTTTACGGGATCGGAGAGCGCGGCCAATCCCACGAATTTAGGGTTGTCGTCCTTCGGTATTTTGGCAATCGCCAAAACTCTATAGCCATCTTTCGCCAACTCACGAATTTTCTCATTCAAATACGACATCCCCTCGCTATCCACTTCGCACATTTGCGTCACCGCCGGGAATGCCCCCTTCATCACCCTGAACTCTTTTTTTTCATCCTGAATAATTGCTTCCGTTCTGCGGCTTTTAGGGTCAAAGGGAACAAAACTTTTTTGCGTAAAACGGCCTTCTAAAAGATTTTTTGCTTTGGCGGCCTCCAGAAACGCGCGATCAATGGGGCCGTTCGCTTCTTGAGAGGCCAGCGCCCCGTAGAGCAAAACCTCGTCTTTGCCGTAGACGCGAAAAGGCAGAAATTTTGCCACCACGATTTTGTTCTCAGTGATAGTTCCTGTTTTATCCGCAAAAAGAATATCCATGCGAGCCGCGTTATAGAGAGAATCAAGGCGCGTTACCAAAACGCCGCGCTTGGCAAGCGCCAAAGAACCGAAAGCCATGCTCACCGTAAACATAACTGGCAGAGCCACGGGAATTGCCCCTAAAAGAAGAACGAGCGAGAGCGGCAAAATCTCAAAGAGATTCGCGCCTTGCCGCCACGACACGACAAATGCAACAGCAAGGAGAACCGCAACAATAATGAAAAGCAATTTTACAACTTGAGAAACTAAGTTCTCGGCGCGCAATTTCGGCTTCGCGATTTCAACCAACTGAGCGATTTTGCCGTAATAACTTTTCTCGCCGGTAGAAACAATGACGCCGTCCGCTTCTCCGCGGGTCACCACTGAACCGGCATAAAGAATTTCATTCATGCCTCGTTCAATTTCGAGCGATTCTCCGGTTAATGCGGATTGATCCACGGCAACTTCTCCTTGCGCTATTTTTACATCCGCCGGGACAAAATCGCCGATTCTCACCCGAACAATGTCGCCAGGAACGAGTTCTCGCGTCGGCGCCATTTTCCACGAACCATCCCGCAGAACCCTTGAATTTATTTGAAGTTTTTTCTTCAAGAATTCCACCGCGCGCCCGGCTTTTTCTTCTTGAGCAAAACTAATAACCGCGTTCAAAACAAGAAGTCCGGCAACGACAAGCGCGTCCGATTCTTTATGCAAAATCAGCGAAATAACAATAATCGCTTCCAGCATCCAAGCCGAAAGCCCCCAGAATTTTTTCAGGAAAACAAAAAAACGGCTCGGCTTCTTTTCCCGAATTTCGTTATATCCAAATTCCTTTAACCTTTGAACCGCTTCAGACGATGTAAGGCCGTCTTTATTGCTTTTCGTGGCAGAAAAAACTTCCGCAAGCGGAATTGTGCGCCAATTTTGCGATTGCATAAGTTCATTTTACCAGAAAAATCGAGGGTTGTCTTATTTTTTTCGATCTTGTAGTTCTGTTGTAGATACATCAAATCCTCTTCCAAACTTTGCAGTCGTAGTTTTCGATGTATCGCTTTAACTCTTTTTGTTGAATGCCGTTACTGCCACGCTTACCACTACAACCGAAAACCCCAACAAAAATAACGCATTTATTGAGATCGCGTGTAAAGAGAGTTTTGCCAAGACATCAGGCGCGATTTGGCTATCCAAAAGAATTTGTCTAAAAGCATCCACGCCATAAGTCAGCGGATTTATCTTTGCCAAGAAACTCATCCATGAGGGTACGGCGGTCAACGGGAAAAAGGCACCAGAAACAAAGAACATGGGAAAAATCAGTAATTGCATTAGTAGGCCGAAACTTTGAGTCGTCTTCATGAACGAGGCGATAAGAAGGCCGAGGCCAGAAATCGCGAAAGCAAGAAGCAACATAAAAAGCAAAAGTTGCGGCAGAATAACGAAGCCGATTTTTATTCCGATGAGCGGGGCTAATATGAGCAGAATAAACGCTTGTATGGCGGCAATGGTGGCGGCGCCGAGCGTTTTGCCTATGGCGACGGCAACGCGAGATACCGGCGCGACAAGAATCTCTCTCAAAAAACCAAATTCTCTATCCCAAACGGTGGAAATAGTTGAGAAAAAGGCTACGCTCATTACGCTCATTGCGATAATACCGGGATACATAAACTGGGTGAAATCAACGCCGAAATTTCCGGCCGCCAGAGTCTGTTTTAGGCCCGAGCCGAAAATGACCAGAAACATAATGGGCTGGAAAAGCGTGGAGAAAATTCGCGTCTTGTCTCGCCAGTAACGAACAAATTCTCTTTGCCAAATTGTGTAAATAGTTTGAATAAATTGCATAAGATATTTTGTTAATGCATTCTTCTTCCCATGCGCATGTGCCGGCGCATTCGTTCTTTATCGGAAACTTCTTCCTCGCGAATTGCCCGCCCAGTCATTTTGAGAAACACATCATCGAGCGTCGGCCGGCGCAGTTCAATGGAGTCTATTTTTGTATCAAGCTCGTTGAAAAGACGCGGCAGAAATCTCTCGCCATCCGCCACTTCTATTTGCAACATTCCATTTTCTTCCTTTGCTTCTTGCTGGTATCTTTTCTCAAGCTCGGCTTTAAGATTGTCTTTCTGACCGCTAGTCATGCGGATAATATCTCCGCCCACTTGTTTTTTGAGATTTAACGGCGTGTCCAGCGCGACAATTTTGCCGTAATCGATAATGGCAATCCTGTCGCAATATTCGGCTTCGTTCATGTAATGCGTCGTCATAAAAATCGTCATCTCCTTTTCGCGCTTTAGTTTTAGGATGTAATCCCAAAGATGGGCGCGGGTCTGCGGGTCAAGTCCAAGAGTTGGTTCATCCAGGAATAAAACGGCGGGGTAATGGATAAGTCCGCGGGCAATTTCCAGGCGCCGCTTCATCCCGCCAGAATAATTTTTTATTGTTTCATTTTTTCTGTCCCATAAATCAACCAGTTGCAAAACCTCTTTTTCTCGTTTTTTATATTCATTGCTTGGCACGCCATACAATCTGGCGTGAAATTTAAGATTTTCTTCCGCAGTTAGTTGGTCATCCAATGACGGGTCTTGAAAAACAAGCCCGATGGATTTCCGTACGCTATCCTTTTGAGATGAAATACTGAAGTCGTTGATAAATGCTTCGCCCTCGGTTGGCGGCAGAATGGTAGAGAGCATATTAATAGTCGTGGTTTTGCCGGCGCCATTGGGTCCGAGAAATCCAAAAATTTCTCCTTTTTGAACTTCAAAGCCCACATGATCAACCGCAGTAAGGCCGTTAAATTGTTTGGCTAGATTTTTAACACGAATAATATTCATAAGCAAAATTGGTTATTTCGTCTTTTTAATTATTTCGTCAATCATTTTCAGCCGCTCAGATAGGCGAGAGGCGATTTTTTCGATATGCGCGAATTTCACGATAGCCAGCATATCCTCATGCATGCCAAAAACCAATAGGCGGTCGCCCTTTTTTAATTTCATATTCTGCCGTGCGTCATTCGGAATGACGATTTGCCCCTTTTCGCCGAGAGTCGCTGTTCCGTAAAAATGTTTTTTCTGCGTTTGTTTTTTAGGATTTAACATATTCCTACAATTTAGAAAAGTATGATTATGATACCAGTATAATCGAGCCAAAAAATAAGTCAAGGGGGTTTAAATCCCGCTCGCCGTTCGCCAAAATATAATTTGATTATTTTTTAAAATTCAGGTAATATATCTCTATAGAAGATAATAAAGTATAAAATTTTAAAAAAGCACTATGAAAAAGAAAGAGAAGATTGACAAAAAAGAATATAAAAGTATAATATCTATGAGTAAAAGGGGTCTAGTAAATCCCCTTGATTGCACATTAACACTTTCGAAAAAGGAGGTAAAAAAAATGGCTGAGCGACAGAAAGAACCACAATCTGAGTGGCTGATTATTTCTCCAGATGGCTCAATAATAAAAGCAGATGATTTTGATTGGAAGGGGCATGACGAATTAAGGGAGTTTTATCGTTATGAGAGTTTAGGTTCTCGCAAAGCAAAGCAAGCTCCTGCTCATGTAAAAATGATGCAAGGCCTGGAATTGGTAGATTATGAACCAGCTGCTGACGCGGGTAATTTTAGATGGTTACCTAAAGGACATTTAATTAAACGCTTATTAGAGGAACATGCTTCAAGAATCATTCGGGAATACGGGGGAATGCAAGTTGAAACTCCGATTATGTATGACTTTAACCATCCCCAGCTAGGAAGTTACCTCAAACGTTTCCCGGCAAGGCAATATCAACTCTTAAGCGAGGAAAAAAAATACTTTCTCCGTTTTGCAGCTTGTTTTGGCCAATATCTGATCATGCATGACATGCAAATAAGTTATCAGCATTTACCTGTCCGTCTGTACGAATTAACTCACTATTCTTTTCGACGAGAACAGACAGGAGAATTGGCAGGGTTGCGACGTCTACGAGGGTTCACAATGCCCGATATGCATACTCTTTGTGGGGATGTAGAACAGGCAAAAGAGGAATTTTATCGACAATACCTTTTCTGTAAAAAGTGGATGACCAATCTCAATCTTGATCACGTAATGGCAATAAGGATAGTAGAAGATTTCTTTGACCAACATAGAGACTTTATACTCAGTATAGTCAAAGACTTTGGTCAACCGATTCTCTTTGAGAAATGGAAGCAGCGTTTCTTCTACTTTATCCTTAAGTTTGAGTTCAATGTAGTCGATGGTCAAAAAAAAGCGGCCGCCCTTTCGACCGTACAGATTGACGTTGAAAATGCTGAAAGGTTTGGTATTAAGTATGTCGATAAAAATGGTAAACCACAATATCCCCTTCTTCTTCACGCCTCTATTTCCGGATCAATAGATCGCAACCTCTATGCTCTCTTGGAGCAAGAAGCGAGGAAGAAACAAAGGGGAGAAATTCCGAGTTTCCCATACTGGCTCTCGCCAGTGCAAGTACGGTTAATGCCAGTAGCTGACCGACATTTACAACACTGTTTTGATCTCGCTTCACAATTACAAGCCCGAGTAGAAATTGACGACAGGAATGATACCGTTCCTCGGAAAGTTCGTGAAGCCGAACTTAACTGGGTTCCCTTTATTGTCGTTATTGGCGATAGAGAGATAGAAAATGATACACTCTCTTTAAGGGAGCGAGGTTTTCCTCAACAAAAGGAGATAAAAATTAACGAGCTCCGGAAGCAGTTAGCCCAACTTCAGGGGAATAAGCCATTTGAACCCTTATGTTGGCCGAAACAGATTTCAAAACAGCCTCGATTCCGCTAAGTAAATGGGAGATGGAGACTTAATGGTAAATATGAGGTGCTGAAAGTTGCATTTTGTGCGATAATGTAGCCATAATTATTAAATAATTTACACTATGGCTACAAAAAAACAAGAAAATTTGCCCAAAATGCAGTTTTCAACAT
>JBFLZX010000011.1:0-2827 GCA_040756075.1 Patescibacteria group bacterium
TTTGCAAATAATTCATCTATTGTAATTCTTGCTGCTGAAAACGGCCAAGCTTGGGTAGCTTATAAATACGTTGATGGCTCAGGAGATCATTCTATTATTAGTGGTTCTTACAAAATTGTTTTGACTTATAAAAAGTAAAAATACAAACTAAAAACAAAAAGCCCCTTTTGGCAATAACTAAAAGGGGCTTTTGGCAACTTATTTGTTTGCCCACATTCAGCCCAAAAACCTCATTTTTTGTAATTTTTTATATTCAAAACCCCCAAAATCTCTTGACAAGGTTTATGGGGATGCTAAAATGGTAAGTTATTGACTGCGAGGTGTAAATATGTTATAACCTCGTTTTTTATTTAAAAGCCTTATTATAGGGCTTTTTTGTTAAAGAAAATTTAAGTCAATATCCAAAATTATAAATAGTTTTGCCTATAATAAGGCTAAAATTATATAAGCAAATTAATGAAAAAATTAATTAAAAACCTTTTGGGTTTAAATTTAATCGCGTTTTTTCTCTTTAATCCAGGAATTGTTTTGGCTCAAACCAGCCAAAATCTTAATAATCCATTAGCTGAAGAGAAAGAGAATAAAGCAGATAAATCTAACAACACTTCTTTTAGTGCAACAAAAGGCAATTGCTTTGAATTTATTGCCTTATCTTTAGTGTATTTACCAAAAGAATTAAAAAATAAATTAGCTAGTGAATGTAAAAAAACGATGAATAAAAAGATGGCTAATGATAGCGAAAAAATCCTTCAAAAATCCCCTCAAAAAGTGTTAAAAACCGATATTTTAGCTAAAACTTCCTTTGTTTCTGATTATATTTATCAGACGCCGTACGATCCGATTTATCACAAAGCAGAAGAAAAATTTGGAGTGCCTTGGCAAATTCTTTCAGTGATTCATGAAATTGAAAGCAACCGCTCAGGTGATACTTATTTAACAAGCTATGCTGGTGCTGTTGGTCCAATGCAGTTTTTGCCTTCTACTTTCGCAGTTTATGGCGTTGACGGCAATAACGACGGAATAGCCGATATTTCGAATGTTGAAGATGCAATTTTTTCCGCAGCTAATTATTTAGCCGCAAATGGCGGGGCTTCGGGCAATTTAAATAATGCCTTGTTTCGCTATAATAATGACTATTGGTATGTAAATTTAGTTTTGTATAAAGCAGGGAGCTTAGGCTTAGATGTTTAACCTAATCAAACAATTATTATTAAGATCTGTCAAGATTTTCACACAGGGTATGAATTTTAAAAATTTAAGAAGAATTTAGCTAATCTTAGCTTAATAATTGATTTGAAAATCAGGATTTGGGGATAAAAACAAGGGTCAAAAATCAGAAATCATCAAGATTTAATGGAATTTCCGCCAAAAACTGTTAAGCAGGCATTGCTCTTGACACTAGAATCTAGTGCTTTAAGATAAAAATTGAATCGAATTAAAATTATATCAAAATTCGGTTTTTAAATAGAAGTTTTGAAAGGAATATATTAAAAATTAACCTTATTTATTTGAAAAAACTTATTTCTTTTGTGATTTGTTCTTTGTTCTTTGTTTTGGCAAAAATTCGAGAAATGATAAAAGCCGCTCCTTGTTTTCTTTTATTGGCGCGGACAAAGTTTTTGGCTTTATTTTCCAAAAACATAATTTCTCACTTAAAATTGTATTTCAAGGTAATACTTTCCCGTCAGAACAAGTACCTAATTCATTTAGGCTTGATTTTGGTTGCTCTTGCTTTTGCCGGTTTTAATTTTACTGAACGTCAAAAAGAAACAGTCTCGGCAAAAGAAAATAGTCTTTTAGCGGATTTACTTTTTTTGTCAAAAGAAAATAAAATTGTAAAAAGCAAAGCTGCTGATTCAGAAATTGTTTTGCAAAATCAATATCTTTCTTTTATTTCTGTGGCTTCTGCTGCTCCAACAGCCGGCAGTCTTTTAAATTCACAAAAGAAATTATCTTCATTGCCTAAAGCTGAAAATTCTTTAGATAACACGGTTTTAGCAAAAAGAAATGCCGCATCTTCCAGCCGCGGTTCTTTAAGGCCAGACATAAAAAAACACATCGTTTCAGAGGGGGAAACAATTTCTTATATTGCCCAGCTATATGGTGTTGATGCGGCAACAATTTTGACAGAAAATAATTTATATGCTGATGATATTATTAAGCCGGGAATGAAGTTGACAATTTTGCCGGTATCGGGCGCGAGCGAACGAATAGATGAGGGCGAAACTTTGGCGGGTGTTGCCCAGAAGCACCAAGTTTCTGAAAAAGAAATTTTAAAATTTAATAATTTATTAGTTGCCTCGGATATTGAAGTGGGTCAGGTTTTAATTGTGCCTGACGGCAATCGGGAAATAAAAGCCCGGCCGCGGCCAGAACTCGAACCTGTGGTTTTAGCTGCAGCAAATAATGAAACTAACGAAACTAGCGAATTTTCAGAAACAACTAATTATTCAGATAACAATTATCAGGAGTCTCAAAATGTTACTTCTACTTCAGCTACTCCAAAATATGATTTGCGTCCGACAAGCGGAGCTTTTTCTTGGGGCTGGTGCACTTGGTATGCCGCAGCTCGCCGGCCAGATGTTACTTGGATGGGTAATGCTGGCGAGTGGCTTTATAATGCTCAAGCCCAAGGCCGGGCAACTGGTAGAATTCCAGCAGTTGGGGCAATTATTGTGACAAATGAATCATGGTGGGGACATGTTGGCATTGTTGATGCGGTTAATGGCGATCAGATCACAATTTCAGAAATGAATTACCAAGGTTTTGGGGTAATTAGTTCAAGAACAATTTCAAACAGCAACCCAGTGATTAAGGGATACATTTA
>JBFLZX010000011.1:2927-35427 GCA_040756075.1 Patescibacteria group bacterium
TGAACAAGGGATTGAAGTAGTGTATTACGAACTTTTATCTAAGAAAAAAGTAGATCAAACAGTAAATTTTGTTATTTTTATTATTGATCACGGGTTTAATGATTTTGATTTGGACTATTATACTTCAGAAGGATATCCTGATTGGAGAGAAGAAAGGGCATTAGAAGAACTTTCAAAAAGAATTGAGGCGATGCATGAAGAATTTCCAAATGCAAAAATATTTATTATTGATACGATTAACTTTGATGTTGAAGATTTGCTTAGCGAGGGAATAATAATACCGGATGATGACCAAAGAAGAGACATAGATGATGACCAAAGAAGAGACGAAGAATTATTGCAGTTGCACAGAACACAGCTTGAACGAAAAAGAAAGGTTTTAGGAAAAATAAGAAGGCAATATTTTCAAACAGATTATTGTGTGCCTAAAAAGTTTCATTTGACAGTACCTGAATCAGGCCAAAGAGAGTTAGCAGAGAGAATAATTGGAATAATGAAAAATTTATCAAAAACATAAAAAATTAATGCCTTAATGAATATACGAAGGCGTTTTTTTATTTTGAATAATTGTTTATTTTTTTCTTTCATTTTTAATCTTTCCTTGTTATACTAGATTATTATGCTCGGTAGTGAAAATTCGACCGCTGCCGCGTAATTAAATTTATTGTCGAATTTCTACTACTGGGTATGTCACAAGATTTAATTTTGAAAAATTTGAACCTGCAGCAGCAAAAGGCTTGTCAGATTTTGTCCGGCCCGATTTTGATTTTGGCTGGCGCGGGAACAGGAAAAACTCGGACCATAACTTGCCGCGTTGCTTATTTGATTTCTCAAGGAATTAGACCAGAAAATATTCTCGCCGTGACTTTTACCAACAAAGCTGCAGATGAGATGAAAAGTAGAATAAAAAATTTAATTTTTAGCCGGAAGCTGGTTGCTAGCAGTTGGCAGTTGATAACAATTGGCACTTTTCATTCTATCTGTGTTAGAATTCTACGACATGAAGTAAAGCATCTTGGTTTTAGTCCAAATTTTATAATTTATGACGAAGATGATCAGATAAAAGTGGTTAAAAAAATAATGGAGGATTTGGAATTAGATCCTAAAAAATTTGCGCCAGCAATGATTTTGGCAATGATTTCTTCGGCTAAAGCTGAATTTATAGATTTTAAAGCATATCAGGAAAATTACGCTAATGATTTCTTAACAAAAATTGTGGCAAAAATTTACGAACCTTATCAAAAGTTTTTATTTAAAAACAAGGCAATGGATTTTGATGATTTGATTTTTAACACCGTTTTTCTTTTTAAAAAATATCCGAATGTTTTAAAAAAATATCAAGAAAAGTTTAAATATATTTTAGTTGATGAATATCAAGATGCAAATCATTTGGAATATCTTTTTATAAATTTATTAGCGCAAAAACATCGGAATTTATGCGTCTGCGGCGATGATTTTCAGGCAATTTACGGATGGCGCAATGCCGATATTCAGAATATTTTAAATTTTGAAAAAGATTATAAAGAAACAAAAATTATTAAACTAGAACAAAATTACAGATCAACGCAAAATATTTTAGACACCGCCGATTTTGTAATAAAACAAAACGACAGCCAAAAAGAAAAAATTTTGTGGACAAAAAGAGGCGAAGGCTGTAAAACAATTCTTTTAGAAACTCAAAATGAGAGGGCAGAAGGAGAATTTGTTGTTTTAGAGATTCAGAAACTTCGAGAATCCAATCAAAAATTACAATATTCTGATTTTGCGGTTTTATACCGCACTCATGCTCAATCCCGCGCTTTAGAAGAAATATTTTTGCAATACGCAACGCCTTACAAAATTATCGGTGGGGTAAAATTTTATCAGCGAAAAGAAATAAAAGATATTATTGCTTATTTGCGCCTGATTTTAAATCCTCGCGATGAGATTGCTTTTTCGAGAATTATTAATTTCCCGCCGCGCGGAATTGGCGAGAAAACAGCTAAAAATTTGGTTGATTTTGCGAGAAAAAATAATTTAGATTTTTTCAGTGCTATTTTTGAATTTGTGAAGAAAGAAAAAATTTCGCCGAAAGCTAAAAATGCTTTTTTGGAGTTTGAAAAAATGTTTGAAAAATTTAAAAAAGAAGCTAAAGAGGCTGAACTTTCTGATTTGATTAATTTTGTCTGTTTGAAATCAGGTTATAAAGAGTATTTATACGATGGAAGCGAAGAAGGAGAGATGAGATGGGAGAATATAAAGGAACTTTTGACGGTGGCAGGGAAGTATGATAATGAAAAATTCCAAATAAATTCAAAATCACAAATCCTAAACCCAAAAAACGTAAGCCAGTCGGTTTTGGAAGTTTTTTTAGAAGAAATAGCTTTGTTTTCTGAAGTTGATGAATGGGATGAAAAGAAAGACGCGGTCACTTTAATGACTCTACATGCGGCAAAAGGCTTGGAATTTGACACTGTCTTTTTTGTTGGACTTGAAGAAAATCTTTTACCGCATTCAAAGAGTCTTTTTGAGCCGGCAGAACTTGAAGAAGAACGAAGGCTTTGTTATGTTGGGATGACGCGGGCAAAAAATTATTTATACTTGATTTATGCAAGAGGGCGCCAGATTTTTGGTCAAAACACTTTTAATCAAGTTTCCCGTTTTATTGCCGATTTACCAGAAAAACTGGCCAAGAGAGTAAGTAAGTGACAGTCACTTTTTTTGCTTGAAAATTTGTCGCTTATATTAGCCAAAAGGTCTGATAAAATTTAAATTTACCACGATTTTTTACAATTTGTGTGATAAATAAAAACTGTTCAAAATCATGGCATTTTCAAAAATTGCCTATTCTTTTCTTTAATTTAAGCCATTTTAAAGCAAGCTTAAAAGGTGACTGTCACTTTTAAAATGACATCAAAAAGACAATTAAAAGATACAAAAAATAAAGAGTGAAAACAATATATTCTTTTGATTTTTTGTCATAAGTTAAAAAAAAGCCGATAAGGCCAAAACCTAAAGAAAACAAAATTAAAAGTTTATTGCCTAAAAAAAGAGAGAAAAATAAAAAAGAAAGAAAAACCAAAATCCCGCAAAAAAGTTTTCCTCGCTGTTCACCAAATAAAGTCGGCAGAGTAATGACGCCGTAAGTTTTATCTGCTTTTAAATCTTTGATGTCTTTAATATGAGTAGCCAGCATAAAAAAGAAAGGGATTAATATGGCAAATTTCGGCGGAAATTCTGAAAGATCCTGGTTTTTGGCAAAAATTAAAAATCCCAGAAAAACTGCACAAAGGGCAGCAAGGCCGATAACAAAATGTCCTAAAAAAGGAAATTTCCGAAATCGCAGCGGTGGGGCAGAATAAATATAAGAAGACAAGGCGGATAAGATTAATGACAATGTAAAAAAAGCCGGGCCCAAAATAAAAGCAGCAAGATTAGCCAAAAGTAAAAAGACAAAGCCCAAATTTTTATACTCCTCAACATCCATTATTTTTTGAACTAAAATTCGGTTTTGATTTGCCGGCGATAATTTGTCAATTTCTAAATCATAGATATCGTTGATTACCACAGAAAATAGCCAGATGAAAAAGACAATAACGAAAAGAGCAAACAAAGTTAAGATGCCGAAAATTGAAAAATCCCAAAGGTTTTCAGTCAATTTCCAACCAAGCCAAAGTCCAACAAATAAAGTAAGAATCTGCAGAAAAAATCTTAAATAGCGCACGCTGTATAAAATAATCGCCTTGAATTTTTTAAAAGAATAAATTAAATACCAAAGTGAAATTTGCAAAATAATAAGAAATAACAGCACCAGGCCCATTTTATAATCAAAAAGCGGCCAGGGATCAGAGAATTTGATTTGGAAAATAGATTTAGGCAAAAGAAGAACTTCCAAAATTTCACCAAAATTGAAATCGAGTCTTTTAAGCTCTACGGCGGCAATAATTGAAGGTAAAAAGCTATAGATAAAAATTATTGTATAAGTTAAAATAAAGGCAAGCAGAGTTTTAATGTAATTTTTAGTTTTTAAAAATATATAAGCCGCGACAATAAAGCAGGCGAGGATTATTTGCAGTTTCATGCCATAAGTAATCCCTGCCTCGCCAGAGCCAAATAAAAAAGTAAAATAACGACTTAAAAAGTTTTTTGGCGAATCAAAAATATAACCCATAGAAAATGGTGTTTTTGCTCGGGAAAGAAAAAGATCAAAAGCTGGGGCGATCCATAAAATAAGCATCGCCAGCAGCCCAATTTTACTGATTTTAATAATATTTTCGCGGGTAAGAAAATAAATTAAAAAAAATAAATTTAAAAAAAGAGAAATAAAAAACAAAAAAATATGAGGAAAAGAAGAGTAAGAAAATAGGACTGCCTTATTTGAAGAAAAAGATTCAAGACCAACTCGAACAATAATAATTGAAAAAGCTATTGCCAAATAAGTGCCAAAAGAAATTTTGATATTTTCTAATTTTTGGATGAGATTGGCGAGCATAGAATTAGATCCACGCTATTATTATACATTAAAAATTTCAAAATTAAAAAAGTTGTATTATGTATTATGGGAAAATTGTGAAAGACCAAATTTGCAGTCCATGATACAAGATACATAATACAGGATACATTTTTTATGCAATTTCAGCAACAGCTAAAAATATGCCAGCAGGAGATAAATAAAATTATTGAAAACTTTTTTGTTAAAAAAGAAAAAGAGTTTTTGGATTTGCCAAAGCTCAAAGAGATTATTTTTGACCTTCACCAAATTTGTGCCGGCGGAAAAAGATTGCGGGGATTTTTAACAAAAATTAGTTATGATAGTTTTGGCGGCGAAAGAAGCAGCGATATTTTAAATTTTTCTGCCGGGGTAGAACTTTTGCACTCGGCATTACTTATTCACGATGATATTATTGATCGCGATGCTTTCCGCCGCATGAATCCGACTTTGCACAAAAAATATGAAAAATTTTATCCTTTATCTACTAGTAAAGAAATTGCTCAATCGGCGGCGAACTTACTTTCTACTTTTGGTTCCCAGCTTTGTTTAGAAACAAATTTCTCAGCTCAAAGAAAAATACTTGCTCTTTCTTATCTTCGACAAAAATTATTTCATACTGCTTTGGGTGAAATTTTGGATATTCATTTTTCTGGCAGAAAAAGTTTGGGCGATAGTGAAATTTTTAAAATTTATACTTTAAAAACCGCAGGCTATACGATTGTGGCGCCATTTTTTTGTGGGGCAATTTTGGCCGGCGCGCCGCCTAGTAAAATTAACTTTATAAAATCTAGTCTTGTAAAATTAGGACAAGCTTTTCAAATAAAAGATGATCTTTTGGCGGTGTTTGGCGTAGAAACTGCCACTGGCAAACCTTTAGGTTCAGATTTAAAAGAAGGAAAAATGACTTTGGTTTTTAAAAGAATGGAAAAGTTTGTACCAAAGGCAGTAAGGAAAAAAGTTTTTAGCCTTTTCGGCAAAGAAAATCTTACAAGAGTGCAGGCACTGGAAATTAAAAATCTTCTTCTTGCCTCCCAACTTAATGAAAAGGTCGAGCAAGAAGCTAAAAATTTAGTCAAATCGGCAAAAAAAATCTTTTTGGAATTTCCGTCCCAGAAAAAGAAACTATTTTTAGCTTTAGCAGATTTTATAGTGAAAAGAAAAGAATAAAATATGATGCTAATGTGTTCGTCTGACTTTGTCTTTGACCCAAATAGTTTATATTCGTCTTGTTATGTAAACTAAATATATTAATTCATCAGAACATTATTGGGTGAAGTCAAAGGCGGGCGGGCGAATTTTATGTCAATCTATGAATTGCGAATAAATTTAAATATACTCTGTCATTTTTGAAGCTTAATTATGACAACGAAAAAAATTTTAAAAAAATTAAATCTCAAGCCCAATAAATTTCTTGGTCAGAATTTTTTGGTTGATAAAAAAATTTTAGAAAAAATTATTAAAGCCGCAGATTTAAAAAAAGATGATATTGTTTTAGAAGCAGGCCCGGGGACGGGATTTTTGACAGAGAAATTAGCCGAAAAAGCAAAAATAATTTTAGCAGTAGAAAAAGACAGAAACCTTGTTAATTTTTTAAAAAATAAATTTAGAGATTGCAAAAATGTAAAAATTATCAATGGCGATATTCTAAAAATATTAGATACTAGATACGAGATACTAGATACTAGATACAAAGTTGTCGCCAATATTCCATATTACATTACTTCTAGATTTTTGCGGATTTTTTTAGAAAACAAACAAAAACCAAAAACAATTGTTATTTTGGTTCAAAAAGAGGTTGCCAAAAGAATTTGCGCCCAAAAAGGACAATCTAGTATATTATCGCTTTCGGTGCAATATTATGGAAAGCCTCAAATTTTAGATTTTGTTTCAAAAGGGGCATTTTATCCAAAACCAAAGGTTGATTCCGCGATTTTGAAAATCGAAGTTTTTAAAAAATCGCTGTATCGAGTTGATGATGAAAAATTACTTTTTAAGGTTATAAAAGCGGCTTTTTCAAGCCGCAGGAAACAGCTTATAAATTCTCTTTCTTCCGGCTTAAAAATATCTAAAAAAGAAACCGAAAAGATTCTAAGAAAATGTCAAATTTCACCCCACACCAGGCCTCAAGATTTGGGCTTAAACAACCTTAAAAACCTTTATTCTTTTATCCACAAAACGAATTTTGAGGAAAAATAAGATTTATGGTATAATAATACAATCGCGAAACTTATAACTTATAACATATAACGTAAGTAAAAATGTTATAAGTTATAAGTTACAAGTTGCACAAATAATGTATTCCTCTAAATCCAAAATTTTTTTTTCAATTATAATTTTAGGCGCAATTGTCGCAACTTCGGCTATTATTTTTTTGCCGAAATTGAAAGATAAAAACAAAGATAAATCTCAAAGTTTGGCCTTAGTTGATCTTGCAAGCCTTGATTCAGATTCTGATGGTCTTTCAGATAAAAAAGAACAAGAACTCGGGACAAATCTCTATAATTCTGATACCGACGGCGATGGCTATTCTGATTTGGAAGAAGTAAAAAGCGGCCACGATCCTTTAAAAATTGAATCTTATAATCTTATTGATGAAGATGGAGATGGTTTAACTTTAGAAGAAGAAGAAAAATACGGCACAAATCCTAAAAACCCAGACACTGATTATGACGGCTATTCTGATGGTTTAGAAATTGCCGCCGGCTATGATCCACTTGTTACCAATCTCTCTTTTTTAAAAAATTTAGCCGCAAAAGAAGAAAACAAGGATGAAAATTCTGTTTTGCTTTCTTCAAAAGTGAGTGCGGCAGAAAATACTTTATCCGCCGCGACTCCCGCAGATTTAGAGAAAAATTTAACTGAATTTTTGGGAAGCAAAGAGAATCAAAGTCAGCAGGGAAATTTTTTAAATTTCAGTCCGGAAAAGATTGAGACTTCTGAACTTAAAATTAAAGGAGAAGCAAACAAAGAAATAGTTCAAGCCTATGTAAATTCACTTGGCATTTTGGCTTTTAAATCTTTGCCCTTTTCTGTTTTAGACCAACAAGAAATACAAAATTATATTCTTAATTTTGATCCCAATAATTCTAGTTTGTTAAAAGACAACATTAAAATTTTAGAAGACACTTTTATTTCTTTAAAAAATCTAGAAGTGCCAAATGACGAAGAAATTATTTTATGGCACAAAAAACTTCTTTCTTTTTTGTTAAATATTAAAAGTTTAGCAAACGGCTGGCAGGAAAATAAAAATGATCTTTATGGTTTGGTTGATATTTTAGAACAAAGCAAGAATTTGGCAGATTATGGAACAGGCGAGCTTTTTCCTCAACTTCAAAAAATTTCTCAAAAATATAATGTTCAGCTGCCAGATAACATTGATTTTTATAAACAATTTTCCCGCTAAATAACTTTCTAAAAAATGTTTTTTAAATCTTCGAAATTAAAAAAGGGCATTGCTTTAATTATTTTAATTATCTTTTTATTTGTTGTTCACTTTAATTTTTTGCAAGGAGTGGTTTTTGCTCAGGGGGCAGGGGCGGGAACCGCCGCTGCTGGTGGGGCGATTAGTTGCGCCTTGGCTACTGTTGCTTTATGGCAGTCGCCAAAAGCCATTGAGGAATGCCTCAATAGAATATTGGTGGCTATTTGGAAAAGCGCGGTTTATCCGTTACTGAAGAGAATGGTGATGAGTTTAATTACCACTGGAGATTTCGGCATTACTTGGGAAAGTATTAAAGACTGGTTTTATTACGATTTGGTTTTTCAAACTGCCGAAGAAATATTAAATCGTATTGGTTTAACTTTGTGCGCTCAATTTTCCGTGCAAATTAAACTGGCATTATTGTATTCATTGGCGCTAGATTACTATCCAGAATGTGAGTTTGATGAAAGTCAAATCGCTCAAACTATTAACGAGGCAATTCAGAGAGAAGATTGGGAGCCGATCCGCCGCGACTTTTTTCGTATGTTTTATATGCAATCCCTGCCGCCATACAACCAATTTACTAATTATTGGTTAGCAAAGAAATTAGTTAATACTGAAGTTACTCGAACGCGGGAAGATATTAACCGGGAGCTGACTTTTTCTAATGGATTTTTGGGAACGCGGGAATGTGAAGATAAAGATAAAGATGGCAAGATTGATAATCCAACAAAATGTCGGGTGATTACCCCGGGTTCTTATTTTGCCGAAACGGTTTTCGGTGAATATAAACAAGTAGAACAAGCGACTATTGGCGCTCAAACATTGGCGGATTTAGGGGCTCTTACCGCAATGGCGATAGACACTTTAACTAATCAGGCAATTTATGGTATGTACGGAAAACTGCAGAGTTGGGTTAGTGGCCAAAAAGAAGATAAATCTAGAGAATATATTAAAACTTTAGAAAAACAAGCAAAGCAAGATCAGACAATGACCGGTGAAAATAAGCTTATTGAGTTTCCTGAACAGCAATCTGGCTATAAAGTTGCTCCTTTACCCGAAACAAAATCAGGCACGGTTGCACCCTAATTAAAAATCATTAATCATTGATCATTAATTACTTTGAGTTACGAAATTAATCATTGTCATTCCGAGTCTCGAGTTCCCCCGATAAATCGGGGTAAATCGGGACGAGGAATCTCTGGCGAATGCGAGAAAATCCTGACATTCGTCAGAGATCCTTCAGCTCCGATAAATCGGAGCTTCAGGATGACACCTTCGGCGTCAGTTGAGAGATCCCTCCCCCGATGAACATCGGGATCGGGATGACACCTTCGGTGTCAGTTGAGAGATCCCTCCCCCGATGAACATCGGGATCGGGATGACACCTTCGGCGTCAGTTGAGAGATTCCTCGGTCGCGGAGCCTGTACTGAGCCTGCCGAAGTGTTCCCTCGGAATGACAAATTGAAACATTTCGTAATTCAAGGTAATTAATCATTAGACAATCTAACATTTAACATTTGTTATCTAATATTTATGGCGAAAATTTGGCATAAAATAAAAAAGCATAAAATATTATTTTCTTTAGTTTTTATTTTAATTGCTTTTGTTGGTTTTAGTTTTCCTTTGCTTTCTTCTGCCGCAGTTGGTATTGATGATGCAATTTTTATTGTTCTTGGTTGGATTTTAGCCTTGTTTTTGGTATTTTTACAGCTTCTTTTATATCTTGCGGGAATGATTTTAGATTTAGTTTTAAGTCATGCCCTGCAGGTGCAGGAAACAGATATGGTAACTTACGGCTGGGCCTTGGCGCGCGATGTGGCAAATATGTTTTTTATCATTTTTCTTTTAGTTATCGCTTTTGCCACAATTTTTCGCATTGAAGCTTATCAATATAAAGCTCTTTTGCCAAAACTAATTTTAGGAATTTTACTGGTTAATTTTAGCCGGACAATTGCCACAATTTTTATTGAGTTTTCAAATTTGCTTACTGCCGCTTTTCTAAATTTTGATAAGGCGGGGAAAATTTCTTCTTCCGCTCTTTTAGCTTTAATGGGGGTAAGTGATATTTTTGATATACCAAAACAGATGGGGATTAATATATGGGTTACTCATGATTTTGCAATGGTAGTAAGCCTTGCCGGCATTGTTTTCATTGTCGGAATTTTAGTTGTAGCCATTGCCGGATTTGCCGGAATGCTGGTAACGCGGACTATTAACCTTTTAGTTTTAATTGTTTTCTCGCCTTTAGCTTTTGCTTTGGGGATTTTGCCAGTGACAAAAAAAGTTTTTGATGAATGGTGGGAAAATTTCCTTAAATATATTCTTTATTGCCCTTTAGCCGCTTTTGCTTTGTATTTAGCAATGAAAGTCGGCTCGCAAATGAATGTTGGAAAACCGGTGGGATTAGGCAGTGGTTTGCAAGGAAAAGCAAGCGAAGCAACTGCTGAGGCAGCAATGAAAAGCATTGGTTCTTTTGGCTTTGCCTCAAGCGCGGAAGGATTTTATGGATTCTGCCTTGTTGTCGGGCTTTTGCTTTTTTCAATTGTTACAATTCAAAAAATTGGCGGTGTTTTAGCCGGATTTATGATTGGCGCGGCAAAAGGCGGGATGCTCTTTGCCGCCAAAGGAGTGGGAAAAAGGATTGACCGGGCAATTGCGCGGGCTCCAGAAAGCAGGCTGGCAAGAGCGGCAAAAGCTGGAGCAAAGAGACTTGGATTTGGAAGTGAAAAATGGGGCGGAAGATTTGGAAAATGGACTGAAAGTCTTTTTAAAGGAGCAAGGCTTCTTTCGCCTACGGTTTTTAAAGAAGGCTGGAAGCAGCGGCAAGCGGTTCTTGACGATCGAGCTTATGGTGAAAGTTCGGGTTATGCTCATGAGATGTTTAATAAATTTCCATTGTTTTTTGACAAAGACAGATTACCCTATGGTCAAATTGCTAAATCAGAATCAGTAGCCAAAGAAATGGAAAGATTTAGAGCGGCAAACCCAAAAAATGATTATGCTGAATATGTGCGGATGTTTGCCGACGCAGTTGATAAAAATGCCCCTTCCGATGTTATTGAAGCGCTTTGGAATTTATTGGCAGAAAATGATAATCCTAATGAATTTTGGTCTCGGATTAAGCAAAGACCAAATTGGGGGAAGAAGGGCGGATTGCAGGAAAAATTATTTTCTAGAAAATGGCTTGAAGAAAATCAGGCAATGTTTAATAGGGGTGAGATGTCAATGAATGTTCAAGATACTGATATTCCAATGTTGACTCATCTTTTAGGCGGAGAAAGGGCGAGATTTTGCGCTCAACGTTTTGCGGGCATTGATTTGGCTCGCGATAAAAGAATGGGTGGTTATGTTGGGGCAACTGATGTTGATTGGAAAACAGGAGGATCAAGATGGCGGGCAAAAGTAAAAACCACAGGAGCGCAAGCAACTGATGAAGATATTGCTAATTTATCTCCTAATGAAATAGATTGGCAGGAAATGGATGAAGAGCAGGCTGGCCAGGGAGATAAAATGACCGCCGATAAATTTAATCGTCAGTCGCGCTTTTGTTATGTTAAATTAATCACCGATAGTAAAGGAAATGAACGGTCAGCTGGTTTAACTGGCGGGTTTAGAACCTTTTTGGAAAAGCGCGGCGGCAGTGTTAATAGAGAAACAGTAGGAAGAATGGATCGGGAATTTGCAGGTTTGACTGCTGATAGACTTCGCGAAGTGATATCACAAATAGAAGAGGCGATTGAGAAAAATCAAGATCCAGTAAGAAGAAGTTTTCTTAAACAGTGGCTTGATAAGATAGAGGCAAGAGGAGCGCGGGTCCGACCCAACCCGACTCAAACTTAATTTGAGTTTTAAAATAATTTTAAAAAATGACTTTTCCACCTTATTCAAAACAAGAATTAGAAAATAAAAAGTTTTACCAAGAGATAAAAATCCGCTGGCAAAAAATGAAAGATTATGATTTAGGCGGATATTCCGGCAATATTAAAACCCAGCAGTATTGGTGGAATTTTATGAAACGGATGGAGGAGACTTTTAAGGATCCATCTTTTGCTTCTGACAAGGAATTGTTTGAGAGATATTTGCCGTTGTTTTTGGAAGTTAAATTTTTTCTTTTAGATCGCTTGGATGAAAAAGAAATTATTGATTTATTTAAAAATCATTTTGTTTTTGCAATGAAATCAAATCTGGCTGATGTTATCGGCCGTCTGCGCACTAAAGTGCAGGCAGTGTGGTATGGCCAGGACCGTGATGTTTTTTTACAGAAAATCCGCCAAGCTTTAAAAGAAAATAAAGAAACATTAGGCAAAACAGAAATTCAACTTCAGGGCAAAACAGTCAAGCCATACTTGCAAAATTGGCTTTTAGATTTGGAATTATCTTTGGGCAGCAAAGTCCACAGCCCTTTGGAGATAACTAATTATTTTTTCAAAAGCTCCAATGTAAGATTGATTTCCCAGGAAGAAAGAAAATTGCTGCGAAAAATTTTCGAATTTTACGAAGTTTTGAAGATACCTTTTAATTATCCCGGTTCTTTTTCTTTTCCCCCTCTTTATATGTATGGAATTGAGGTAGTAGGAAAAGGCGGGAGGCAGATTTATCGGCCGGCAAATCCGCGCACTGCCGCGGTATGGGAAAGTTTTAAAAAAGAGAAAAAAGAAATAAGTAAGATGCCAAAGCGGCAGGGGATTCTTCGACGGCCAAAAAAACCTCAAGTTGTTCCACCTTCGTCTTTACAGAAGCCAGCCCCGCCAAAACCCGCGCCTGCTTTTGCCCCGCCAAAAAAATTAGAAGAAGGGCTAGGCGGTAAACCAATTGCCAAATCAGCGTTTTCAAAACTAAACTCAAAAGAAGGGTTAAGCCAGCTTTCTGTGGAAGATTTTCGCGCTTTCAGCCCTAATCCGCGCGAGGCAGCAAGATTTATTTTCCGTAAAATAAAAAAATTGATTTTAGACCAGCCTCATCTGCGGCCGCAAATCCGCGGGACATTTTTAAATTCCCTCCTTTATCATTTGTATTTATCACAAGGCAAGGAGGCAATCGACAGCGCAAAAACAATCAGCGAAATAGTAAAATTACGTCAAGAACAAGCTAGGCCCCATCTTACCGAAGAAGAATATAAAGCAGTGGGAGCGATCGCTAAAGCGATTTAGAAAAATTCAAATTTTTAATTACAAATTTTAAATCAAATTCTAATATCAAATGACAAAAAAGTTTGATCTTGAAGAACGAATGGCTAAATTCGGAGAAAATATTATAGAGCTTGCTAAAAGTTTGCCAAAAGATTCGATTAATAATCCATTAATTAATCAATTAGTAAGATCTGCAACTTCTATAGGTGCAAATTATATGGAAGCCAATGGAGCCGAATCTAAAAAAGATTTTTTACACAAAGTTCATATTTGTAAAAAAGAATCAAAAGAAACAATGCATTGGTTGAGAATGTTAGCAAAGGCAAATAAAAATATTATTGCACAATGTAGAGATTTATGGCAAGAGGCAAAGGAATTTACATTAATTTTTGCCAAAATATTCCAGTCTAGGTAATTAAAATTAGAATTTAAAAATTGATTAAAAATTAAAAATTTAAAATTAAAAATTAACCATGCAATACTCAATACCGCAGTTCATTGAAATAGAAGACAAAGTAATCGGCTCGTTGACGGTCAAGCAGTTTTTGTATTTGGTTGCCGGCGGCGTGTTTTTGCTGATTGTCTGGCAGTTTGCCGATTTGGAACTATTTATTTTATTGGCGATTTTGACATCAGCAGTTGTAGTGCCTTTTGCTTTCATTAAAGTTAATGGCCGGCCTTTTCAAGTTTATCTCTTAGCAATGTTTCGTTTTACAACTCGGCCAAAACTTTTGTTTTGGGTAAAAACTAAAGAAACGCCGCATATTAATTTTTCTGACATTAATAAAAGAATTTCGAAGACAAAAGAAAGCCAACTTTCGCAAATCAGCGAAAAGGAATTTCCCCGGAGCAAGATTAGGGAGCTGTCGCATGTGCTGAATACTCAATAGTGTGTATTATGTATTAAGTATCATGTATTATGGGAGAGAAAATTAAATCTTTTACTGATTTAAACGCATGGAAAGAGGCCCATAAGTTAGTACTCATTATTTACGAAGTAACAAGAAAATTTCCAAGAGAGGAATTATTTGGGTTAGTAAGTCAGATAAGACGAACAGCTGTTTCTATTACTTCTAATATAGCAGAAGGTTTTAGTAGAAATTATTCTAAAGAAAAAATACAATTTTATTTTATGGCCTTAGGTTCGCTTGTCGAAGTTCAAAATCAGTTATTGGTTGCAAGAGATTTAGGTTATATTGAAAAAGAAAAATTTAATACAGTTGCCCAACGAACTATTATTGTTAGCAAACTTGTTAATGGCCTCATAAAAAGTCTAAAAAAATCAACCCCATAATACATAATACAAAATACTTAATACAAACTAATGGAATCATTACAGTCAAAAAAAGTCCAAGAAAAACAAATTGCCGCAACGCAAAAATTTTTGCGTATAAAAGGGATTCGCGACGGCATTGTTATTTTAGAAAGCGGAGCGATGAGGTCGGCAGTTTTGGTTTCAAGCATAAATTTTGCTCTCTTGTCTCCTGATGAGCAAAATGCCAAGCTTTTTGGTTTCCAGGATTTTTTAAATTCTTTGGAATTTCCAGTTGAAATAATTGTCCAGACGCGAGCTTTAAACATTTCCCAATATTTGGAAAAAATAAAAGAGGCAGAAAGAATGCAGGAAAACGAACTGCTTCGAAGACAGATTTCCACTTACGGCGAGTATATTTCTTCTCTTGTTGAAGAAGCAAATATTACGACAAAGCATTTTTATGTTGCTGTTCCATATATGCCGCCAACTTCCGGAGGCGGGCCAAGCGGACCTTTTGGAAAATTAAAATCTTTGTTTTCGCCAGCCGCCCAAGTAGAAAAGGAATTAGAAACTTTTGAAAAAAGCAAAGAAGAGCTTTTCAGCCGGGTTAGTATTGTAATTGCTGGTTTGCGAGGGATGGGCTTGCGCGCCGCCCCGCTTGATACACAGGAGATTGTTGAACTGCTTTATTCCTGGTATAATCCCGAGGTGAGTCAAACTGAAGTTCTAGCAGATTTAGACGCGTTGAAGTTGGAAAAATATTAGAAATGCAATTTAGGAATCTCGAAACTCGGAGCTTGCAACTCGAATTGAATTTTGAATTATGAATAATGAAATTAAAAAAATCCAAAAATTTACCGATTTAGATGCTTGGAAAGAAGGACATCAATTAGTTTTGATGATATATAAAGAAACAGAAAAATTTCCAGAAAAGGAAGATATGGGTTAGTAAGCCAAATGCGGCGAGCAGTTATTTCTTTTACATCCAACATCGCCGAAGGTTTTGGTCGGCGTTCTTCAAAAGAAAAAATCAATTTTTATTACACAGCTCAAGCATCGTTGATTGAATTACAGAACCAAATTATCATTGCTCGTGATGTAGGTTATTTATGCAACGAAAATTTTAGAAAAATTGCATTGCAATCTGTACGATCCAATAAACTTATAAATGGACTTATAAGATCAACTAAAGAAAAAAAATTTGAATCTTGATTCGATATTCCATATTCGATTCAAGATTCTAGTTGCGAGATACAAAATTCAACATAATTATGAATCAAAAAAGATCTATCCAAGATCAACAACTTCCCATCGGCAAGCAAAGCCAGGAAAATTTGACTGAAAAAGAAAAAGAAGAACTTCTAAAAGCAGAAGAAATTTATCGTAAAGGTGTTGTTTCTGTTCGGGATGTTATTGCTCCAACAGCGCTGCAAATTAATCCGGATCACCTGCGGCTTGGCGAAAAATTCTGCCGGACCTTATTTATTTTTACTTATCCAAGATATTTAAGCACTGGCTGGCTGGCGCCAATCATTGATTTAAATGAAGAAATGGATATTGCTTTTTATATTACCCCTATTTCAGCTGAAAAAATTTTGAAAACTTTAAAAGGCAAAGTTGCCCAGATTCAATCAACTATTACATCAGCACAGGAAAAAGGCGAAGTGCGAGATCCTGTCTTGGAAACAGCCTTGCAAGATGTTGAGTCTTTGCGCGATTCCTTAGTTCAAGGAACAGAAAGATTTTTTCATTTTGCAATTTATCTTACAATTTACGCCCAAAACCAAAAAGGGTTGGAAGAAAAAACCAAAGAAATTGAGAGTTTATTTGGTCATAAACTTGTTTATTCAAAACGAACTGTTTTTCAGATGGCCGAAGGTTTTAACACCACAATGCCGCTGGCTAATGACGAAATTGGAGTGGTAAACGCAATGAACACTTCGCCTCTTTCCACTTGTTTTCCTTTCGTTTCATCAGAACTAACTTCCGACGATGGAATTTTATATGGCATCAATCTTCATAATAATTCTTTGATTATTTTTGACCGTTTTCAATTACCAAACTATAATTCGGTTATTTTTGCGACGAGCGGCGCCGGAAAGTCTTATGCGGTAAAACTGGAGATTATGAGATCATTAATGTTTGGCACCGATATTTTAGTGATTGATCCGGAAAATGAATATAAGCATTTATGTGAAGCAGTGGGTGGAACTTTTTTGAGAATTTCTTTAGATTCTCCTTATCGGATAAATCCTTTTGATTTACCGCCAAAAATTTCTGGAATGACCACCGCGGACATCATTCGTTCGGCAGTTATTAACTTAAAGGGATTAATGAGATTGATGTTAGGCCGTCTGACAAAAGAAGAAGACGCCTTATTAGATCGCGCTTTAATTGAGACTTATGCTCGACGAGATATCACGCCGCAAACAGATCTTTCAAAAGTAGCTTGTCCGACAATGTCTGATTTTCAAGAGATTTTGGAAAGTATGAAAGGCGGAGAAAATTTGGTGCCGCGGGTTAAAAAATATACTGAAGGAACTTTTGCCGGCTTGTTTAATCAGCCGACTAATGTAGAATTGCAGAGCCAACTTGTTGTTTTCAATATCCGGGATTTAGAAGAAGAATTGCGGCCGATCGCGATGCATATGATTATGAATTATATTTGGAATATTGTCCGCGCGAAACTAAAAAAGAGGATTTTGATTATTGATGAAGCTTGGATAATGATGAAAAACGAAGATTCGGCAAGATTCATGTACAGCATTGCCAAGAGAGCAAGAAAATATTATTTGGCTCTTAGCACAATTTCTCAAGATGTAGTTGATTTTTTGACTTCGGATTACGGCAAAGCAGTAGTCACTAACGCTTCTTTAATGCTTTTATTGCGTCAATCTCCTGCCTCAATAGATCTTTTAACTAAAACTTTTTATTTAACCGAGGAAGAAAAATATCTGCTTTTAGAATCTGATGTCGGAAATGGAATATTTTTTGCTGGCTCTAAGCATGTGGCAATTCGGGTGGTTGCTTCATACACTGAAGATCAATTAATTACTACTGACCCGCGCCAGCTTTTAGAAATTGAAAAAGCGAAGCAGGAATTTGAGGAATCAGAAAAGTAATTTTTAGATTATTTATTAACGTATTAACGCATTAACGGATTTTTTCAACCGCAGATCAAATGTAATTCGTTAATTCGTAATTCGTTAGTTGAATAATAAATAATTCTATGTCCCAAAAACACAAAAAAAATCTCTTAGTAAAACTTGGCCTACTGTTTGGCGTGATTATTTTACTTACTGCCTTGGGCTGCAAAAAATCAACGCCGGAATCGACCCAAACAACAGAAAGTCCGGCAGAATCGCCAGCCATAACTTATCCAACAAACGAGCGATTAACAAATGAAGCAACAACAGAAGAAACAGTTTCGCCGTCTCCTGCGACTTCAACTCCGACAAGCACTGCTGCCGAGACTCCTTCGCCAGCTGCTTCTCCTACTGCTGCTACTACTCCAACAAGTCCTACCTCTGAGGTAAAAACTACTGACGAGGATTTGACATTAAAACAGCAGGCAGAAAAACTTGCGGAAATTTACGGCACTTACACTAATAAAGACAAAGAACCTTATAAAAATTTTAAAGAATTAAAACCATACGCCACAACAAAAATGCAGGCTTGGCTGGATACCCAGACAAAAAAATCACCAGAAGAAAGTGATGCGCCGTTTTACGGAGTAACAACTAAAGCTTTGTCTTCTGCGGTAATTGAATCCTCTGCTGACGCCAAGAAAATATTAGTTACTGTAAAACAGGAAGAGATTACAAGTACGCGCGCCACGCCGCAGGTAAGTTATAAGATTTTGCTTTTGAATTTTAAAAAAGAAAAAGAAGAATGGAAGCTGGATGGAGTGTATTGGCAGTAATAAAGGTGTATTATGTATTAAGAATTATGTATTAGTTCAGACTGTCCGAGAACTCCGATTTTAGCGATTTTTTTGAAAATTTTTGGCTAATTTTAGTACCGCAAACTTTCACAAATTGAGTTTTCAGACAGTCTGTCGGAATGATAAATACTATGTCATTCCGAACGAAGTCCCCGACCTGTCGGGGACGAAGTGAGGAATCTCACACGTATGTGTGGCATTTCTCGCATACGCGAGAGATTCCTCGTCGTCCCGATTGCGATCGGGACTTCTCGGAATGACAAATAAACAGAGATTCTTTCCCCGATAAACATCGGGGTCGGAATGACAAATAAACAGAGATTCCTTCCCCGATAATAAAAACCCATAATACATAATACAAGATACTTAATACAATTATGCATAGTTTAAAGGAACAATTTTTTGCCGAAGAATTTAGCAGAATATATCAGCGTCAAAGAAGAAAAAAACAGCGCCGCGATTTAAAATTAAAAGAAAAAATAAAAAAAGAGCTTGCAATTTTGCAGGAAAAAGAAAATCAAAAAAAATTTTGGTGGAAGATATCGCTTTTGCGAAAATTATCCCAAGTTAAAAATCAAACAAAGATAGGTTTTCAAAAAAATAAAAAAAGCGATAATTTGGCAAGCCAAATTGCGCTGTCGAATATAGAATATATGGCGCCGGCAGAATCAGATGAGGAAGAACCGCAAGAAGAAGCGTCAGAAGAAAAACCGACAGGAGATTTTGATAAAGTTCGGGCTGCCGGGCGGGCGGCAGAAGCAATAAAAACTGCCGAACAGAAAAAATTGCAACATGAGCGGGCTTTTGCTCGAACGCAGAAATTAGCCCAGCAGGTAAAACGGATAAAAACTGCTTTGCACGCGGCAAAAATTGGCAGTGCGGCGATGGGTGCAGCATCTTTGGGTATAACTGTTTTAGTTACAATTTTAATCTGGATTGGTCAGTTTATTGGGCGTTATATTTTAGAGATCGAATTAATTCCTGGTTTTGATTGGCTGGATTATCTTTTAATGGCTGTGGTTGTAATGATAATCGCCCTTATTGTTTTGCCGATAGTCGTCTTTATGAGTACGCTTTGTCGGTTGGATATTTTTGGGCTGGTATGCTAAAATAAAATGTATTATGTATTAAGAATTATGTATTATGGGTTTTTGTCCCGACATAGCCGGGACGAGTGCATAACACCTAATACAAAATACATAACTAATGAAAAATCATTTCCCCAAATTTTTTCTCTTAACATTCTGTTTTGTCATTTTGTCGACAGGAGGTTTGTTGTTGGCTAAAAAAACTAAATCAGAAGATATTGAGGATGAATATGAACAAACAATAGAATTGAATGCCGATGCCACTGATTTTCCTAAAGTGGAATTCACAGTTTTACCTGCTCAACTTATTCAGCCTGGACAGGAAGTTCAGCTTTTAGCAAATCCTTTGTTCTTTGCTCAAGACACTGGTAATGAAAAAATACATTTCAACTGGTGTATTGATAATTTGCCAATGGCAAGTAAAGTAGCAGGTTCAGATGATAAAATTCAAGGCAGCGAAGGAAATTATTATTTGGAAAACAGATACGGCCGGCTTTCTGGCGGCCAAGGTGTATGTTCGCTTTACGAATTAGTAAATGACCCGAATTATCAGAAGATTGAAGATAAAAATAGGGGTTATGATTTAAAAATGTCAGCGCCGAAAGATTTTTATTTAAAAAGACAGCCAAATAAAGATTCTGATCATGATGGTTTAGATGATGACTGGGAAGTAAAGTATTTTGCCGGCCGGAGGATGCCGCAGACAAATCAGTATTTTGTTGGCGCGGATGAGAAAGATGCTTTATTAAAAATGGTAACCCCTACTGGCGATTTTGACAATGACGGCTGGGAATTTCCTTATACTGACGCGCACGGAGAGTGGGAGGAAACAACATTTATTGGAATAGCGGCACAAGTAATAAAACATTCGGAATATTCTATGTTTAAATCTCCTTGGATGATGGGCGTGCCTTATGCTAAAGACAATATAACCGGCGATAACAAGTTTACAAATTTTGAAGAATACACTTTTGGCACTGATCCTCTTGAAAGCGATACTGATTCTGACGGAATAAATGATGAGGCTGATGTCGCTGGCTTGACGCAAAAAATTCTTACTTTAAGAATCAATAAAAATGAGGGCGATGTTTATGATGTAGTTTTATATGCTTTCGGCGTTACCCAGCGCTGGCAGATGGATAGAGATAATTCAAAGCGTCAATGGGAAAAATATTTTCGGGCGGATTTTCCAAATCGTCGCACTGACGATGACTATAATGACTATAAAGGATTAGCCGTAAGCACAGAAGGAGCTAATCGTTTTCAAGTAAAATCCGGCTTGCCAAAACAAATTCAAGCGGGTTACAGCCCTTATCCTGCTTATCGAGGCGGGGAAATAGAAGTAAAGACAGAGGTAGTTGCTCTTTCTGAAAAAAAAGAAAACTATACTTTTAATTGGTTTCGCAACGGCAAACAGGATGATAATGAAAAGAACCAATCCGGCCTAAATAAAAATGTTTATAAATTTAAACCCGACAATCCTGCTCTTTGTCAAGAAGTAATTGGCGTAGAAGTTATTGATGAAACAACTAAAAAAATGGATTATCAAGAAATAGAAATACCTTTAGGCCTGGATTTTCAGTTTACAAAAGAAATTTTAGGCAATGTTTCCTTTGGCGCTAAAAATGAAGAGATTTCAGACTTCAACAGTAAACAGATTACTAGCAGTGATCCTAAATATCTAAATCATCAAGAATTATTTTTTGGCAATGATCCATATTTAGCTGAGGTTAATAAAAATAATCTTGGTTTTCGCAAAGGAGATTTAATTAAAGTTGGGATTGAAGGCTTGCGGAATAATTATAATTCTTCCTGCTATAATGATTTATCTTTTGAAGAATTTGAAAACAACTTATCTTACAACTGGCAGGTTAACGGCATCAAGCTGAAAGGGAGAAGCGGAAGAGGAAAAAATTTTTCCGAAATTAAATATATTTTAACTGGAGAACCAAGAATCGAGGTAAAAAACCCGGAATCTTCGGATTCTGTCCTGCAGCAGGGGCAAGAGGCTTTTAACTTAGAGGTTGAAGATAATGGAGGAAATATAATTGCCAGAACAACTGAACAATTACAAGTCATTCCGCCTTATATTGAATTTGCGGTTGAAGGAGCAGAGAAAAAAAGTTCACAATGCGAAGGATGCGAAGGATCAGGCGCTTTTTACCAAGCATCCGAAGGCAAGAAAATGAAAGTTAATGCTCATCTTTATAATTTTCGACCCTCCCGCGATCGGTTTGAGTATATTTGGACACGCAACAACAAGGAAGTTGCCCGAGAAAAGGTGGTTACAAATCAGGCAACCTATGAATTTAAAGTTGGTTATGATGAAAATGGAGAAAAAAATAATGTAAGCAAAGAAGAAATTTCATTAAAAGTAGTAAATAAGGTTAATAGTGAAGATTTTGATGTTACAGAGTTAGAAGAAGGAGAAAATAATATTACCGTTGAAATTGCCGAGCGGGCGAAAGAAGCTACATCAAGTTCAGTCGGCGGGGCTTTGGGCAAACTGGTTCCTTCCTATTATAAAAATCTTTTTAACATTGTTTTTATTCCGACAGTAATTTTACTTTTGGCAATTTTTGGCGTGGAATTTGCAAAAGTGAAAAAAAGGGAATAGACATCGTCATTTTTGAGGAAATCTTAGTATATGAAAATAAAAAATATTTTCAATAATTTAAAATTCCCCGTCATTTTCTTTATTTTTTTTATTATTATTTTAGTTATTCCAAATTTAGTTGCCGCTCAAGAGGGTCTTATTTCTGGAAAGTTTTTTCAGGAAACAAGCATTGCTAATTGGCTGAAAGCGGCTTATCTTTTTGGAATGGGAATTATTGGCGTTTTGGCAGTGGCAGTGATTATTTTTGCCGGAATTCAGTATACGACTTCAATAGGCAATCCGGAAGCGATTACTCAAGCAAGAACAAAAATCGCTGCCGGCATTGCCGGGCTTTTGATTATTTTACTTTCTTACACTATTTTGCATACTTTAGATCCGAGGTTGGTAAAATTAGGGTTTGAGGTGGAAAAGTTAAACTTAGTTAAAGCGGATATTAAAGAATTGCAAATGAATGTGCCAATTAAGAAATTAAGTGCAAAGACTATTGAAGAAGCGCAGTCACAATGCCAAACATATTGCAAAGATAAAGGAGGAACACCGACTGTGACGCCAACTTTTGATACTAATAATCCTTTTGATTGTGAGTGTACGGGAGCAACGCAAAAACCGCCGCCATGTTCAAAAGCAGAAGATTGCAAAAAATTATGCGCTGGTCAAGAAGATAAAGAACCTTGTAAAGATGTAGTGTTTTATTGTATAGATACAAAATGTTCTTTAGGCAAAAAAAATGTTGATGCGCAAGGAAATTTAATTGGAAAGGATGATGGAAAGGATTGCAAAAATGACCAGGAATGCAAGTCAGGAGTGTGTCTTGATTATTATCTTAAGGGTAAAATATGTGGCAAACCACTTCCAGAAGGGGCTAGGTGTAAAGAAAATAATGAATGTGAAAGCAATGTATGTGCAGTTTGGGGATTTAACGAATGTGCGCCAAGCGGAGGATTGCCATTTGATTCTGCGTGTGATGATGACAGTGAATGCGCCAGCAAAAATTGTGTAGAAGAAGGAATAAATGAATGTGCGCGTATAGGTGGGAATTTAGAAGGGGAAGACTGTGATGGCAAGAGTGATTGTAAGGCTAATGTTCAATTATTTTGTGATATAAGTGGGAGTTGCAAGTGTACTTCTGGAACAAAATGGGATTCAAAAGAGCAAAAATGTAAATAATTGTTTTTCTATGACCAAACGACAAAAACTTATTATAATCATCGGTATTATCGCAATTGTTATTGCTGGCGGGTTTTATATTTATTTGTTATTGCAACAGCGTCGGGCACCGGAAATTGAAGACGTTGCTCTTACTTCTGATGAGCGAAAAAATCTGACTTTAACTGATGAAGAAAAAAAGAAAGGCATAACTCTGGATCAAAAAGAAAAAGAATTAGCACAAAGTAAAAAATCCGATGTTTTGCGCGAACTTTTAGGCCAAAAACAAACCAAACCAGAAAAAAAAGTAGTTTCAATTATTAAAATTATTGATAAAGAAGTAAAATTCCCAACTTTATCTGTTGATCAAAAAAAGATTTTATATTTTGATCCACAAGCGCGAGAATTTTATCAGGCAGAATTAAACGGCACAGCGCTCACGGGCATTACCCGAGGGAATTTTACTAATTTAGAAAATGTAAGCTGGTCTCAAGATAGAAGCAAAGCGGTTTTGACGATTTCCAACGAAGAGACAAAAAATCGTGAATATTTTTATTTTGATTTTGCAACCCAGGAAAGCAAGAAAATTGATTCCCATTTTGAAAATCCTACAATTTCTTTTGACGGCAAAAAAATTGTTTATATCTATACCGAAACAGATAAAAATATTTTTAACTTATCAGTTGCTGACCCGGATGGCAGCAACTGGCGGAAAATTGCTTTTTTGAATAATAATCAAGGAAAAATAGATTGGCTTTTGGGCGATAGAACAATTTTTATTCCGCAAGCTGATTCGACCAAAGAAAGCGGGCTTTATGTTTATGATGTGGCAGAAGGGAAAAATTCTTTTGTTTTTATTTCTGGGAAATATAGTTTTGATGCCAAATTTTCATATGATGGCAAGCAGGTTTTATGGCAAGAGGGAGACAAAGGAGAGAGAAGGCCGTCATTATATATTTCTCCCCTTGCCCCGGGCAAAAGCGCAAAGAAACTTTTAGTAAATGGTTTGGCAGAAAAATGCGCTTGGTTTTCGGATAATCTTGCAGTTTTATGCGCTATTCCAGAAAATTTTTCAAATTACTACCGTCAGCCAGAATCGTGGCTAAATGATGAATTTGTCTCCCGCGATTCTTTTTATAAAATTGATAGTCAAACGAATGAATTAACAAAGGTGGTGGAGGCAAAACAGTTTAACAAAGATTATGATGTTGCTTCGCCATTTATGGCGCCAGATGGCAAAACAATGTATTTTGTCAGAAAAAATGATGGAAAATTATACGCCTTGCAGATGCCGTAAAAAAATTAAAATTAAAAATGAAAAATGAAAAATTGCAGTCTAAAATTAAAAAATGTTTTTTAATAAAAATTCTCGCGAAAGCGAGAATATTTTTGTTATTTGTTATTTGTTATTTGTTATTTGTTAAGCCTGTCTTTGCTCAATTTAAGACATTTTTTGGCGATGTTGCTGGGATTTGCGAATACTGGAAAAAAGTTTTTGATTTTTCTGTCGCTGCTGCTGGTATTTTGACTGTTCTTACTTTAATGTTTGGCGGGTTGTATTATTTAGTTTCTGGCGGCGACAAAGGAAAAATAGGCAAAGCAAAAGAAATAATGTCTGCCGGAATAGCTGGATTTATTTTGATTTTATTAGGCTGGACAATTTTTAATGTTGTTGCCCCTCAGCTTAATCAATGCAAAATTGAAGTTGAAATGATAACATTGTCAGAGGAGGAGGTCGAAAAAGTACCGGAAAATTTATGCGCTGGCATTCCTGAAGAAAAACTTTTTTTAACTCAAAAAGAATGCGAAGAAACTGGCGGTGAAAACAAAACAAAATGCGAAGGCTATTGCGCTAAAGGAAAACTTGAAACTGATGAAAAAAAATCAGAGGAAGAAAAGTGGTGTTGTAAAAAAGAAAAAGCACCGGAAATAAAGGCGGGGCCGGGATGTATTCAAAACCCAATTAGCTATAAACAAGGTGGCGGTACGCCGTGGGGCGGAAAAATATATGGAAATTGTTCTGCAGTTAAAGAAAATTCGATGGCTTATACAGGATGTGGGCCTACAACAATTGCAATGGTTTTATCGACTTTTGGAATTCCAAAAACCCCCGGTGAAATAGCAGATGAAATAGTGATAAACGGTTGGCGAACATGCGGCCAAGGAACATCGAGTCAGGCAATTTACGGAATTTTGCAAAAATATGGTTTAACGGTTCAAGCAGTTGATATTGAAGGAGCAAAAAGAGCTTTGTTGGCCGGTGAGACAGTGATTGGCCTTGCTAAAGGCCCAAAGAGACAATCAGGCACTACCGGAGCTTTTACTGATAATGCTCATTATATTTTCCTTACTTGTTATAATGAAGATACAAAAAACTTTTCCGTGCTGAGTTCAAGCAAGAAGGGAACAGGAGATTTTGACGAATCAATAGTTAAGTCAGATGTAGCAAGTTATTGGGCAATTAATAGATAAGTTTTTAAGAGAAATAATATGGTTTTTAAAATACCAAAAAGATTTTTTGTTATTATATTAATTATTTTTATTTCTGTTTTAATAATATATTTTTTATTTTTCTTTAGAAGTGAAGAAACGATTTTTTTCTCCAACTCGATATCAAAGTTAGAAATAAAAGAGGTAAATTTGTTGCAAAAAATTTTAAATAAAAAAGAAACTAATTTGGGGAAATTGATTATTGATAGTAAGCCAGAGGGAGTCAATATTCTTATAAAAGCCGTGGCTTCAACTTCCCCCTTGGTTTTTAAAGATAATTTTTCTATGTCTTTCATTAGTCCACGAGAAATAAATCTTAATAAGGGAATATATTGGTTAAGTGCTTCTAAATTAAAGCATGGTTATTTTTCTGCTGTTTTTGAAATCAAACCTTTAAAAGAAAATAAATTCAATATTATTTTAGAACCATTAGAAGAAGATCAAACAGAAGGAGCACCAGAGAAAGACGAGATAATAGAAGAGTTTAATCAAAAAGTTGAAAGTTATTACTACAGACATCCATTTGCTCGATTTTTGCCGTATAAAACCAATCATTTTAAAATATATTTGCCAACCGACGATGATGTTTATAGAGTTGAATTATACCCAACTGTAAATTTTTTATTAGAAAATGAGCTGTATAAAAAACAAATAGTAGATTATAAAAAAGAAGTATATGATTGGATAGAAAGTAAAGGACAAGATCCTGACCAATTAAAATTAAAATTTTGGCCAGAAGGATAATTATGCCAAAGTCATCTAAAATCTATATTTGCCAAAAATGCGGAGAGCGATATATGCGCTGGCAGGGAAAATGCGAGCAGTGCGGATCTTGGAATTCTTTGCAGGAAAGTGAAGCCCCGGTTATAAAAAGCGGGAGACAGGGTGCCAGCGGCCAGGTTTTAAAGCCTCAAAAATTTTCTGAAATTAAAGGCAAGGAAATCGCCCGTTACAAAACTGGGATTTTTGAATTTGATCGGGCAGTTGGCGGAGGAATTGTGCCTGGGTCAGTGATTTTGTTGGCCGGGAATCCAGGAATCGGTAAGTCAACTTTAGTTTTACAGATAGTAGAGGCATTAAGCGAAAAATCATCAATCATTCCCGCTTCGCGGGATCCTCGACAAAGTCGGGACAATCATCAATCATCAATCCTTTATATTTCTGGCGAAGAATCAGCTTCACAAATTAAACTGCGCGCAGATCGTCTTGGGATTAAAACAAAAAATCTTGATTTTTTGGCGGAAACAAACATTGACAATATTATCTCAACAATTTTACAGACAAAACCAAAATTAATTATAGTTGATTCAATTCAAACAATGGCGATTTCTTTTTTCCCAAGTTCTGCAGGCTCAGTTGTTCAAGTTCGAGAATCTGCTCAGAGATTAGCAGAAGCGGCAAAATCCGAAGATATTTCTATTATTTTAATTGGTCATGTAACAAAAGAAGGAACAGTGGCTGGGCCAAAAACCTTGGAACATTTAGTTGACACCGTTTTATATTTAGAAGGCGACCGCTATCACAGTTTTCGCATTTTGCGCAGTTTTAAAAATCGTTTTGGCTCAACTGGCGAGGCGGGAGTTTTTGAAATGAAGGAAGGCGGACTTTGCGAGGTGAAAAATCCTTCCCAGTTGTTTTTAGAGGAGCGTCAGCGCGGTGTGTCGGGTTCAGCGATCGTTGCAACAGTTGAAGGAACACGAGCATTTTTAGTTGAAGTGCAGGCTTTGACCGCGCGGACAAATTTTGGTTATCCCCGTCGTACTTCGTCAGGTTTTGATTTTAATCGCTTACAGCTTTTAATTGCTACTCTCTCGCGGCGCTGCGGATTACCACTGGAATCAGCCGATGTTTATTTAAATGTTGCTGGCGGATTTAAATTAGATGAACCAGCAGTAGATCTTGGAATATGTTTAGCAATTTCCTCCGCGATTTTGGGGAAAATTGTTGACTTAGATTTAGTAGCAATTGGAGAAGTTGGGTTATCGGGTGAAATTCGTTCAGTATCAAATTTAGAAAAAAGAATTATTGAGGCATCGAAGTTGGGATTTAAAAGAGTGATAGCGCCAAGAATGCGAGAAGAAATGAAAATTGGAAAATGTCAGTTAATTCAGGTAGCAACATTAAGAGAGGCAGTGAGGAAAGCACTAACAAAGTGACAGTCACCTTTTCAGTGGCATTTTTCGCGGCTATTATTAGCCAAAAAAGAGCGATATTTTTATAATTACCACGATTTGTTAATTTCCATTATGCCTAGAAGACCACGAAAGAATATTATTTCACCAAATACAATTTATCATATCGTTTGTCGAGGAAATGCAGAGAAAAGAATCTTTAGGAGAAGCAGGGATTATCAAATGCTGTTAAAAATTATTGAGAAAACAAAGAAAAATTACCCTTTTTATTTTTTTACTTATAATTTTTTACCAAATCATTATCATTTAGAAATTGAGACGAAAACTATCCCTATTTCAAAAATTATGCATCAGATTAATAATGCATATGTAAAATATTTTCGTCGAAATTATAAAGGTTCTGGACATATTTTTCAAGGAAGATTTTTTAGTAATGTTGTTAATAAAGATTCTTATTTGCGAGAAGTTACGCGTTATATCGATCTTAACGCTGTTCGAGCGGGTTTAGCCCGTGATCCTAAAAAATATAAATGGAGTAGCTTTGCGATTTATTGTCAGAAGGATTATCAAGGAAAATTAATTGATCGAGAGAGGTTTTTAAAATATATTAGTAACGATGTTGAAACGGCAAGAAAGGTATATGTAGATTTTGTTGCTAAAGGATTAAAATCAAAAAATAAATCCGTTAACTCGTTGGGCAAGAAAATGGATTAAATATTTAAAATCGTGGTAAATCTATTTTTAGCCTTAAAAATTGGCTTATTTAAGCCATTATTTAATTGTCAAAAAAGGTGACTGTCACTAAGTTGAGGCGGGTATTTTATACTCAAGATACATTGAAAATTGCCAAGGAATTTCTTGGCAAGTTTATTATTCGAAAAGTCGGCAAGAAAAAACGCATTGGGATGATTGTTGAAACAGAAGCCTATGTCGGCCCGCAAGATCGTGCCTCTCATGCGTTTGGCGGAAAGAAAACTCCTTGCAACCGCGCCGAGTATTTAATCGGCGGCCATATTTATATTTATTTAGTTTATGGAATGTACTGGCAACTGAATATTTCCACGGGCAAGGCTGACGTGCCGGAGTGTGTACTTATTCGAGCATTAGAGCCGATATTCAGTGACAAAATTTTTAATTTTCAATTTTCAATTACCCCGGGCGACTTTTCTATAAAAATAAAAAAAGGAAGTCGCCCGTTAAACGCTCCTTATGGTCGCGTTCAACCCAATAAAATTCAAAATTCTAAATTCAAAATTCCAAAACAAATTATAAATTTGGCCAATGGCCCTGGCAAACTATGTCGTTGGTTAAAATTAGATAAATCATTTTATGCTGAAGATTTAACAAAAAGCAAAAGAATTTGGTTGGAAGACTGGGGAATAAAATTAAAAAAGCGCGACATTGTTGTCGCGCCGCGAGTTGGTATTGATTACGCCGGCCCTTTATGGAGCAAAAAACCCTGGAGATTTTATATTAAAGGAAATTCATTTGTCTCAAAACTTTAGTTTTTAGAAAATGACGCAAAACGTGGTAAATTTGATTTTTATAGTATATTTTGGCTTATGTTGGCCATTAATTTTATGACAAAAAAGGTGACTGTCACTATTCCAAATGCACTAGTTTTTCAAACTTGCCAAGTTTTTCCCGCAACTGCGGGAATTTTTTTAGTTCGGGGTCGGTCTGAAGCAATTTTTCTGTTTCGCTTTTAACTTTTTTAATAAGAGCATAGTCAGTCAATGAAGCAATTTTTAAATCCGGCAGACCCCATTGTTTAGTTCCATAAAACTCCCCTGGTCCGCGAAGCTCAAGATCTTTTTCTGCAAGGGTGAAGCCATTTTCTGAATGCAAAAGGGCATCCAGCCTTTGGCGAGTTTTTTCCGAAGCAGAGTCAGTAAATAAAAAACAATATCCTTGCTCCTTTCTTCTGCCCACGCGACCGCGCAGCTGATGTAATTGCGCCAGGCCAAATCGTTCCGCACTTTCAATCATCATAATAGTTGCTTGCGGGATATCAACGCCAACCTCAACAACAGAGGTTGAAACAATTAAGTCAATTTTTTTTGCCATGAAATTTTCCATAATTTTTTCTTTTTCTTCTTTTTTTAATTTACCATGCATTATTGCAATTTTTAGGTCAAGAAAAATTTCATTTTTAAGTTTTTTATATTCTGCTTCTACTGTCTTAATCTCTAGTTTTCCTTCGCCTAAAATTCGTGGACAAACAACAAAAACTTGTCGGCCGGCCCTTACTTCCTGCCAGATAAAATGATAGGCTTTTTCACGATCTTGCGGCTCGACAATTTTTGTAATAATTTTTTTTCTTCCTTTTGGCATTTCGGTTAAAACTGACAAATCAAGATCACCGTAAAAAGTCAGAGCTAAAGTGCGCGGAATTGGCGTGGCTGTCATTGAAAGCAAGTGCGGCACCTTTTTGTTTCTGTTGATTTTTACAAGACTCGCCCGTTGTTCAACGCCAAAGCGGTGTTGCTCATCCACTATGACAAATGCTAAGTTTTTAAATTTTACCTTTTCTTCAATTAAAGAATGAGTACCAATAATTAAATCAATTTTTCCTTTTTTAATTTTTTTGATAAGTTCCGTTTTTTTAATATTTTTATGATCAATTTTTATTGCCGAATGAGTGAGGAGCGCGATTTTAATTTTTTGATTTTTTAGCATTTCAGTAATTGTTTTATAATGTTGAAAAGCTAAAATTTCAGTCGGCGCCATAAAAGCCGCCTGATAGCCAAGGCTAATTGTCTGCAAGGCGGCAATCGCCGCGACCACGGTTTTCCCCGAACCAACATCGCCTTCCAGGAGCCGATTCATTGGTCTTTCTTTTTCCAAATCCTGCAAAATTTCCCAAGCCGCAATCCGTTGGGAATTGGTTAATGTGAAAGGAAGAGATTGAACAAATTTTTTGATCAATTCCTTATCAAATTTTATTTTAAAGGCTTTGTTTTTCTGCCAGGCAATTTTTTGCGATTGAGCGAATACCTGAATTAAAAAAAGTTCGTCAAAAGCAAGTCGTTCGCGCGCTTTTTTTAAATTGTAAAAATTGTCTGGAAAATGAATTTGCCAAAGAGCGCGGTATTGCGGTATTAAATTTTGTCTTTTCTGAATTTCTGCTGGCAAAAAATCTTTGACTTTGTAGACGAATCTTAAATTCGGCCAGATAAAATAACGCAGCCAGCGTGAAGTAATATTTTTTGTTTCTGGATAAATTGGGATAATTCTTCCAGTATGAATGCCGTTTTTTTTATAAATTTCATAAGAAGGAGAAGTTATTTGCAATGTCAAGCCTTGGCTGTATTCAATTTTGCCATGAAAAAGATAGTTTGTCTTTTTTTTAAAATAATTTTTTAAATAAGGTTGATTAAACCAGACAACTTTGACATTGCCGGAGCTGTCAGCAATTAAGCCTTCGGTAATTTGAATATGTTGCCTTGGCGAGCGCCGGTTTTCTAAAAAAAGAATTTGTCCCAAAATTGTTGCTTCACCGCCTGGTTTTATTTGGCTGATTTTGATAATTTTTGAGAGGTCTTCATAGCGCGTTGGGAAATAAAAAAGCAAATCTTGAATCGTTTTAAGATTTAATTTTTTTAGTGCTTTTTGACGCGCTTTGTCGATTTTTTTAATCAAAGCAAGAGGAGTATCTAAAGTAAAAGACATTCTAGATTTGAGATTTAAGATTTCAGATTTAAGATTTTTCGCCCTCGCCCCGAATCGAACGGGGATCACAGCCTCCGCAGGGCTGCACTTTGTCCGTTAAGCTACGAGGGCAAATTAATAAAACTAAGGCCTCACGCCTCGTTCTTTATTATACTAACAAATTCATCAGTTGACAAATCATTCAAATCATTTATAATATGAGGCGTCTTTAGATCCTTGGAATTAAGGAGGGAAAATGCCGCAGAAATCATTTGATGAATTAGTAGCAATTCTTTTCAAGAGCAGAGCATATAGTATTGTTACGCTTGGATTATCAGAAGATGAAATAAGGGGATTAAGATCATTGTCAACTTTTCCTCAAGAAGAAGATGGCGTTTGGTCTAATCTAGAATTACTTTCTGTTCATGCTGGTAGATATCCGATTTTGTTGGTGCAATTTCAGAAACCATTAACAGAGAATATGTCCGTACAGAGAACGGTAGATGAATTTTTGGTAAGGAAGCATTATAGAAAAAGATTAAGGGAAAGATATACTTATTTCCCTTTTTATGCAAATGGAGTTGCTTATAAGCGTGTAAGGGAATTCTTGTTAAGAACATTACAGAGGCGAGGTGGCGATGCTGTAATTTTGCAGGCGCCGCCGGGAGACAGTGATGGCCTTGATAGAATATCTTATGGCACTTGTCGGAAGGGAGATTTTCTGTGTAGCTTTTTTATCGCTCTTGTGCCATTGCCTCAATTTCGGCACTGTCCTCGGATTAGGGGGATGAAAGTAGGTTTCTAATCCAAGAATAGGGCTGATTTCCTTTTGTGATTTTATTTAGTTTTTCTTGGTTAATTATTGGGTTTAAACTAATCGGGTTTTTACCATTTCTTTTTGGAAAATTGCTGGAAGTGAATTTATGAAAACGATAGTAATAAATCAATATTTTTATCAACTGAAAAGCATTTTCTCCTTTTTTAAAACCCTTCATTAAATTAATTCGTTCTTTTAAAAAACTATTGATACCTTCTAAGTGATTTGTAGTTATGTCATTGCCAATCAATTCTGGGAAGTCGTATCTTGTGTGTAATTTTGATTGTTGAAATCTTAATGCTCCAATAATCTTTTTCAGTTTTTCTTGTCTTGGTT
>JBFLZX010000012.1:0-11019 GCA_040756075.1 Patescibacteria group bacterium
GACTGCCGGATTTTAAATCATTTATTGTGAGCATAATTTTATAAATCCCAAATTACAAATCTCAAATCCCAAATAAATTCAAAATTCGAATTTTCAAATGTTGCAAACTTGTAACCCCTCCGCCCCACCCCGTATGTCAGGGGAGGGGCGGAGGGGTTATTTGAATTTTGGTTATTGGTGCTTATTTGGAATTTGATGCTTGGAATTTCTAAATATTTATCAGTATAGTACTTTTGTGTAAAAAGGCAAGGATTATTTAATTGTTTTAATGTTTTTTGAGTTTGGGGATAAATTGTTGATCTTCTCGAATATTTTGGCTTATTTTAGCTAAAATGTCGCAATTCTTTATCTTGAGCAATTGACACTGTCGATTGGTTATGTCGATTGGTTATTGGAAATATTAATTTTAAGTGCTATAATGGAGATATGAAACCCAAACATATTATTTACCTGCCAATTTTTTTGTTTTTAATCATTTTTTTAATTTTTATTTCTTCTGGTTATATAATCACTAGTCAAGGCAAAGGTGCTTCGAAAATAGGCATTTCATTGAAAGTCAACAAAAAAGAAATAGCTAAAGGAAAAAAAGTTAAATTATCAGGCTTTATAACTCCAAGGCAAAAGGGGGTAAAAGTTAGCGTCCATAGAAAATATAAAAATCAAAAACACTATAAAAAAATTGCGGCAGTAAAAACTAAAAAACGGGGAGCCTACGGATATTCTGCTAAACCTTCTCGTACAGCTTATTTTAAAACTTCTGTATTAATCAATAAACAGCGCATCTATAGCAAAGCGGTTAAAGTTAAGGTGATTTCCTCTACGCCAGAAATACTCTGCAAGGGACTGACTTCCGGCAATCAATTATTTAAATCATTGGCTGTTTCTCCTTCTAATTCAGATATTATATATGTAGGTAGTGAAGGAAATGGCATTTTTAAAAGCATTGACGGAGGCAATAATTGGCAGTGGCAAAGGTCAGGGCTTATTTGTAGTTCAGCAAGTCAAGGTACTACAGACGGTTACTATGCAGAAATATTTGATGTAGCAATTAATCCTTCTGATGAATCGATAGTTTTTGCAGGAACAACCAATGGGCCAGGTCCAGCCACTGGTAATTGGCCTTCTGCTTTGGCAGGAGTTTATAGAAGCACAAACGCAGGAAGCACTTGGGAGCAGAAAGTCAGTGGTTTAGAAAATGGCGCAATTGTTGCCCCTGCTATCAATCCAAGCAACCCCCAGCAAATTTTTCTTTCAGTAAGTCCTGGTAATCCAACCTTTCCTTACGATAATGTTTATTTTGAAGGACGATTATATAAAAGTGATGATAACGGCAATAATTGGACAAAACTTCCTTTTCCGCAAAGCGAGAGAACAGATAATGCCTATTGGCAAATCTATTTCAGGGGAAATACGATTTACACAAATGGTCTTAAATATATTTATCATGAAGATAGGCCTCATGAAAAAGTTCCGGCTGAATCTTTGGGAATTATTAAAAGTACAGATTCCGGCAATACCTGGACAAGACTTAATCAGCCGGCAGGTACATTTTTAAATAATTTTGATGTGGCGCAAACTGATCAGAATATTATTTACGCTAATGAAACAGATGTTTACAAAATTTATAAAACTCAAGATGGCGGAACAAATTGGTCAGAAATTAGCATGAGTAACGCCTCGGGAGTTTTAAGAATTTCACCTCAAGACAGCAATACAGTTTTGTTTAGCGATGCTTACGGTTTATACAAAACAACTGATGGGTTTGCCACATCTAAAACAGTTATTCCTGACAGCGGCAGAATCTATGATATTGTCTTTGCTCCTTCTAATCCTAATATTGTTTACGCTGGGGCAGTCGGATACAATATTTATAAAAGCACAGATGGCGGGGAAATTTTTATCAAAGTTGCTAATCTCCGAGATTTTATTAATCAGCAGCCTCAATAATTTTGCAGTTTCTTGGGGATAAGCTATTGATTTTTATGATTCTCTTTGGCTTATTCCAGCCAAAATATCTTAATAATTTAGGGTTGCCAAGAGGATTTTTGTATGTTAAGCTAGGAATAACTTATAACATAAAACGTGTAACATATAACGCAAGAAATAATGTTACAAGTTACAAGTTACAAGTTACACGAATTAATGATTTACGAACTTCTTTATATTTTATCGCCAAAATTTACTGATGAAGAAGCAAAAAAAACACATAAAAAGATTTTAGAATCTTTAAAGCCATTTATCACCAGAGTAAATTTAGAAGAATTTTGGGGCAAAAAGCAGCTTGCTTATGAGATTAAACATTTTCAGAATGGATACTTTGTTTTAGTTATTTTTGAGACAGAATCAAAAAAAATTTCCGAAATTGATAAAAAACTAAAATTGCAGGAAGAAATTTTGCGATTTTTGTTAGTCAGGCAGGAATATGAATATATTAAAGTAAAACCTTCCCGGCCAAAGGTAGTATTTAAAAAAGGACTCAAAATTGAAAAAGAAGAGATAAGGCCAACAAAAGAAAAAAAGCCGCTTAGCCCAGGAGAGTTAGATAAAAAATTAGATGAAATTTTAGGGGGAGAAATAGTTAAATAAAATCCCAAATTACAAATTCCAAATCTCAAATAAATTCAAAATTCTAAATTCAAATGACCAAAAGTTTTGAAAATTTGAATTTTGGCCATTAGATATTATTTGGAATTTGGTGCTTGGTATTTGGAATTTTCAAATCATATGGATTTAAACAAAGCAATGATTATTGGGCGCTTGACTCGTGATCCCGAAGTGCGAACAACGCCGCAGGGCGTGACTGTTTGTTCTTTTGGTGTGGCAACAAATTTTATCTGGACTGATCAGCAAGGTCAGCGTCAGAAAAAAGTTGAATATCATAATATTGTAACTTGGCGGAAATTGGCAGAAATCTGTTCACAATATTTAAAAAAAGCCTCAAAGGTTTATATTGAAGGTAGATTGCAAACGCGGGAATGGCAGGGTCAAGATAGTATAAAACGACAACGGACAGAAATTGTTGCCGACAATATGATTATGTTAGATAGTCCTCCGGCTAGTTCTTCGGGCAGTTCTTTTAATGTTCCACAACAAGAGACTTCATCATCATCTGCGTCAGGCCAACCAGGTGGTCCGCAGGAACCAACTGTTGAACCAGTAGGAGAAGAGCAGAATGTTTCAAAACCAGCTCCATCCACTGTCTCACCAAAAAAAGAAGGAGTGAGAGTGGAGGATATACCGTTTTAAAAATTTCAAATCTCAAATTCCAAATCCTAAACAAATTCAAAATTCTAAATTCAAATGATAAAAAGTTTCGAAATTTGAATTTTAGTCATTTAGATATTATTTGGAATTTGGGTTGAAAGCGACTTAAGAAGCTTTCAACGGGCAACTATACATTATTATTCTAATAGAAAAGTTGCCCAGGAGTTTGGAATTCGGGATTTATCATTTTATGGCCGAAGTTTTTAAAAGACATTGCTATTTTTGTAAAGAGAAAATGGAATATATTGATTATAAAAATATCGCCTTATTGAAGCGGTTTATTTCTCCTTACGCAAAAATCTCTTCAAGAAAGCGAAAAGGCACTTGCCGCCGCCATCAGGCTCAATTATCCCAGGCAATTAAGCGAGCAAGATATTTAGCTTTATTGCCTTTTGTGAGATGAGTGACAGTCACTTTTTTTACATGTGAATTCGTGGCTTAAATAAGCCAAAAAATATAGTAAAATTCCAATTTACCATGATTTTAAACACCTTAGCGATATCAATAAAATCTAACAAAATCATGGCATTTTCAAAAATAGCCAGGTTTTTTCGCTAGTTTAAGCCATTTTTCAACAGGCTTAAAAGGTGACTGTCACTATATGAAAATCAATCGACATATTTTTCGCGGTTATGATTTGCGAGGATTGGTAGATAAAGATTTAAACGAAGAAATAGTTGAACATATTGGCAAGGCATTTGGAACTTATCTTGTAAAACGAGGTATAAACAAAGTTATTGTTGGCTATGATTGCAGAGAAACTAGTCCTAAATATAGCGAAGCATTAACGCGCGGCATTATTTCAACTGGCGTTGACGTGATTAAAATTGGAATGACAATGATTGGCACATTTTATTGGTCGCAATATTATTTAAAATGCAAAGGAGGAGTTTTTGTAACTGCTTCGCATAATCCTCCTGAATATAATGGGTTTAAATTTGCCAATGATTTTTCTGAAACTCTAGTAAGTGATGGAATGCAGGAATTAAAAAATTTAGTCGAAACAGAAAATTATATTAAATTAAATAAAAAAGGCGAAGTAGAAGAAAAAAATATTAGAGAAGCTTATTTTGACGATTTAATAAAAAGATTTAACATTAAGAAAAAATTTAAAGTGTTAGTTGATCCAAGCAATGGCACAGCAGCGATAATTGTTCCTGATTTGTTAAGAAGATTTGGCTGCGAAGTAATCGAAAAAAATTGCGAAATTGATTCAACTTTTCCTTTAGGAACGCCAGATCCGACTGAAAAAGCAGTTGTAAGCAGAGTTGCCCGCGAAGTCGTAGAATCAAAAGCCGACATTGGTTTTACTTATGACGCTGATGCTGATCGGATCGGCATTGTTGATGAAAAAGGAGGAATTATTTGGAATGATGTTCTTTTGGCTTTATTTGCTTCTGATGTCCTTGATCATCACTCAGGCGCAAAAATAATGTATAATACTTTATGTTCTAAAGTGGTGGAAGACACAATCTTACAAAAAGGCGGCAAGCCTTTTATGTGGCGCACTGGACATTCTTTTTTAAAAAAGAAAAATCAAGAAGTGAAAGCTGCTTTTATTGGTGAATTGTCGGGTCATTTTTTCTTTTCCGCCGATTTTTATAATCATGACGATGGATGTTATTCTACTTTGCGTTTGCTTGATTATCTATCAAGAACAAATCAAAAATTGTCAGAAGCGATAAACGCCTTGCCAAAATATATTTCAAGTCCAGAAATTAAATTATTTTGCGCTGATGATAAAAAAGTTGTTTTAATTGAAAAAATCAGTCCAATTTTAAAAAAAGACTTCCCGCAGGCCCAGGTGATTGATGATGAACGAGCTGGTGATGGTGTGCGTTTAGATATGAAAGACGCAATGTTTGTCATTAGATATTCTCAAAATGGTCCGTATCTGACAATAAAATTTGAAGCAAAAACACAAGAAAAATATGAAGATTTGAAAAAATACATCAGGGAGCTGCTGCATAAATTTGAAGAAATAGATTGGAATTCAAAAATTAATGTTAATTTAGAGGCAATTGAGTAGAATTAAATTAATCAAAAACGCCGTTCCAATATTTATCGGGGCGGCGCTTTATCCTACACCTTTTAAAATACCCCACCGCTCTTGAGGCTGTCTAAGAATGCCAAAATTTACCTTTCGAGCGGAGTCGAGAAAATAAATTTTGGCTTAAATGGGCTATTTCTCGACTCGCTTCACTCGCTCGAAAAGTAAAAAATCGAGTTTTTAGACAGCCTCTCTTGCTTTGGGGACAAAAAGTTAGAGTCTTTCGGCGGGGTCTAATACTCCGCTGAAAGGTGTGGGATTTATTTAATTTTAAATTCCCCAAAGCTTGTCTTTCGTCGTCATTCCGAGCGACCCTGAGCGAACAAAATGAGTCGAAGGGGGGTCGAGGAATCTCATAAGCTGTGAGATTTCTCGCTTCGTCCCCGACAGGTCGGGGACTTCGCTCGAAATGACAGCTGAATACCTCGCAGTAAGCTAGCGAGGTAGTTCATTTTAGTTTAATCCTATTTTTCCTTTTATTTCTTTCAAGTTTCTATTCGCGATTTTTTGGGCAGATTTTTTGCTTTTCTGTAAAGATTTTTCGATTTTCGTCCAATTTTTAGCCAATTTTTCTCTTTTTTCCTGATACGGCTTTAAAAATTCAACCACTACTTCAGCCAGATCTGTTTTAAACTTGGCATAGCCTTTGCCTTTGTATTTTTTTTCAATTTCTTTGATATTGGTAACAGTCGCCTTGCAAGTTCGGCAACTGTCACCTTTGATTTCTTTAATGTCGGTGACAGTTACCGAACGGTGACTGTCACCGTTTTCAGAAAGCAAAGAATAGATCATCAAAAGGTTTGAAATCGCCGGTTTATTTTTTGGGTCATAAATAATCTCGCGGCCAGAATCAGTGGTTGCTTTTTTTATTTTTGCACGAATTTCATTTTCAGGATCAAAAAGGCCAATTCCTTCATCGCTGGTTTTTGACATTTTTTTACTTGGATTACTTAAAGACATTATTCGCGCGCCTTGGGTTATAATTGGTTTTATCTCATCAAAAGTTTTGCCAAATTTTTTATTAAACCGTCGCGCAAGCTCATTAGTCAGTTCAATATGCGGCAATTGATCTTCGCCAACCGGCACAAAATTTGCTTTGTAAATCAAAATATCCGCCGCCATTAAAACCGGATAGGATAAAATTCCTAAATTTATATATTCTGGATGCAATCGGATTTTTTCTTTGTAAGTTGGGATACGCGAAAGCCAAGAAGTCGGGCAGAGCGTTCCTAAAATCCAGGCGAGTTCTAAATGTTCTGGCATTTGAGATTGCAAAATTAAAGTTGATTTTTTTAAATCCAACCCCAAAGCTAATAAATCTAAAATTAAATCTTTTGTGTTTTGACGTAATTCTTGCGGACTGAAAGGTGTTGTCATCGCATGCAAATCAACTACGCCATAAATGCATTTATATTTATTTTGCAAATCCAGCCAGGATTTAATAGCGCCAAGATAATTTCCTAGATGAAGCCTACCACTGGGCCGGATGCCGGAAAAAACGAGAGACATATTTTTTAAATTCAAATGCCAAAGCTCAAATGTCAAATGAATATCAAATGACAAAATCCAAAAATAACTCCTCCACTCCTCCCTTTATATAAGGGGAGGTTGGGTGGGGTTATTTTGTCATTTGGATTTTGGATTTCATTTGTCATTTGGATTTTGAATTTTGACATTTATAATTACACTTCAATTACCACCGGCAGAATCATCGGTCTTCTTTGTGTCTTGCGATACAAAAATTGTCCAATCTCATCTCGTAATTTATTTTTAATAAAAGCGTAATTAGGCAAAGTTCGCGGATCTTGACGTTCGATAATTTCCCGCGCTTTTTTGCGAGTTTGTTCTACCAGCCTTTTTTGGCCTTTCATATAAATAAAACCTCGGGAAATTAAATCAGGATTTTGAATAAGGCGGCCGGTTTTACTATTGATTGTCGCGATAACCACCAACATTCCATCAGCAGCCAACATTTTGCGGTCGCGCAAAACAATTTGAGAAATATCGCCAACCCCAAGCCCGTCAACCATAATCGGATCAGTTATCGCCTTTTTTTCTGTCAAATATCCTTGGCTATTTTTTTCAAATTCCATAATTTGGCCATTATCGGCAACAAAAATATTTTTTTCTGGAATATTGCAAGTTACAGCAAGATCGTGGTGGATTTTTAACATATAGCGATTGCCGTGGATAGGAATAAAATATTTTGGCTTTGTGAGGCGAATTATTTCTTTTAAATCTTCTTGCGCTCCATGACCGCCGGCGTGAATATCCATCATTTGGTAATGATAAATTTCTGCCCCTTGCCGGGTTAAAGTATCTTTTAGCCGTTGGACAGTGCGTTCATTGCCTGGCACGACTGAAGAAGAAAAAATAATGGTATCGCCTTTTTCAATTTTAATTTCACGGTGTTCGCCTGAAGCGATACGCATCAAAACTGCTCGCTCTTCTCCTTGGGCGCCGGTGCATAAAAGCACAGTTTTGTTGTCAGGCAATTTTTTAGTTTCTCTTAATGAAATTATTGCATGTTTTTTAATTTTTAGATAGCCTAATTTTATGGCAATTTCTGCATTAACCTTCATGCTGTAGCCGTCAATCGCCACGAATTTTCCGAGCTCCTGGGCAATCATAAAAACTTGCTGGATACGAGAAATCAAAGATGAAAAAGTGGAAATAATGATGCGACCGCGCGCCGTTTTAAAGATTTCTCTTAAATTTTCCAAAATAGTTTTTTCCGAAATAGAGTAACCTTTTATTTCTGCCGCCGTAGAGTCAGAACATAATGTTAAAACTCCTTTTTTGCCAAGTTGTTTAATTTTTTCTTTATCGGCCGGCAGATCTCCAATAGGATCTGGATCAAATTTAAAATCGCCAGTATGAATAATCAAACCGCAAGGCGTATGAATGGCTAAACCCAAACCATCAGGGATATTATGGTTGACGCGGAAAAATTCTACTTTAAAAACGCCTAACTGGATAGTATCACGATGGGAAATAGTATAGATATTTAGTTTGTGTTTGCCGTTCTTATATTCTTCTTGGCGTTTTTCGATAATAGCCCGCGTAAGACGAGCGGTAAAAATTGTCGGGTTGCCAATTTTGAAAATTAAATGAGGAATCGCTCCGATATGATCATAATGGCCATGAGTAATAATTACTCCTCGAATATAATTTTCTTTTCCACGCAGATAAGAAATATTAGGAATAATATAATCAATTCCCGGCATATCTTCTTCGGGAAACTGCAGGCCCATATCTACAATAATAATATCGCGCTCATATTCAAGAAGCATCATATTGCGGCCAACTTCTTCAAGTCCGCCTAGCGGAATGATTTTTAGTTTTGGTGTGTATTTTTTCATAAAATCAAAAATAAAAAATCAAAGATCAAAATGACAAATTAAAAATTTCAAGACAGTAAATTTTTAGTTTTTAGTTTGTGGTTTTGGTTTTTGGTCTTTGGTTTTTGATCTATTTCATTGGGCGAGGAGGGATTTGAACCCTCATGGCATTGCGGCCACTGACTCCTGAAGCCAGCGCGTCTGCCAATTCCGCCACCCGCCCTAAAAGTGACAGTCACTTTTTAAGGGTTGAAATTTTAAGCTGAAATAAGCTAAAAAATACCTCTATTTTTTGAAATGCCACGATTTTACTAAGAGGGCAAGCTTTGATAATTTTATGGCAAATTTGATTTTATATAGATCTTTTGTTTTATTTAAGCCAAAATTTTAATGAGAAAAAAAGTGACTGTCACTATCTAAATTTGCGTTTTACATTAATATACCAGTTTTCAATATCGGCAAAGCGATCCGAAGGAGAAATAAGGTAGTTAAGCTCAATTCCTTTAATATTTTTTTTGACTCCGTAGAGATATTTCGGCGAGTAAAGAAAAATTGCTGGTATATTTTTTGCAATTAAATCTTGGAATTGAAAATACATTTTTTTGCGCTCTTTTTCATTTTTTGTTTTTCTGGCGGCAGATAATAGTTCATCAATAGTTTTATTTTTATAAGAAGTCAAATTTAAGCCCGGATCCTCTCGTTCATCAGAATGCCAAAAGAGATAAGGATCAGGGTCATGAGTTTGCAATTGGCCAAAGAGAAGAGCTTGATAATTTCTTGGACGAATAATTTCCTCTGATATTAATTGCGGATCTTGAGCTTTTAACTTTACCTCAACTCCTAGTTTTTCCCATGATTCTTTAATGATTTGAGCAATTTTTGGAAATTCTTCCTGGCTTGGAAAGACAAGTGAAATTTCTAGTTTTTTCTTTGTTTGTTTATGTTCAAGAATTTTATCCTTATTTTTCCGCCAGCCGGATTTTCTTAGGATTTCTTTAGCCTTTTTAAGGTTATGAGGATATTTTTTTACTTTTGGATTAAAAGCAAAATGGTATGGCAAGATTGGAGAATTAACAATTTCCGCTTGAGCAGAAAGAGCCTCATCAACAATTTTTTTTCTATCTAGGCTATAAGCCAGCGCTTGTCTTATCTTTCTATCTTCCAAAAGATTATTTTTAGCATAATTTAAGAAAATCGCATAATAGCGCGAAAGCAAAGGAGAATAAAAATTTATTTTTTTTGTCTTTTTAATATTATTTTTTTCAGAAAAAGGAATATAGCCTATGCCTTGAATTTTACCTTGATTAAAAGCTTTAATAACCTCGCCGCTGTTTTTATAAAACTTGAAAGCAATTTCTTTTAAATAAGGTTTTTGATCAAAATAATTTTCATTGCGCGATAAAGTAAAAGAAAGAATTTCACCAGTTTCTTCGTTTTTTTGATATTCTTTAAATTTGAAAGGACCAGAGCCTTGCGGATTTAAATTTAGTTGAGCTAAGGCGGCAGATTTTGCTGGAATTTTTTCCCAAATATGGCGCGGCAAAATTCCGAAAGTTGTGTTTTCAAAAATAAAGCTAGTTGATGCCTCTGGCAATAAAAATTTGACAGTATATTGATCAATTTTTTCAATTTTTATATCTTTAAAATTTGGAGCGTAAGGAGATTGATAATCTGGATTTACAATATTTTGGAAAGTAAAAATAATATCATCGGCATTAAGTTCTTTGCCGTCATGCCACATTATCCCTTTTTTTAAATGGAATATATAATTTTTTTGGTCAGGAGTAATTTCGTATCTTTCTGCTAAATCCATAACTAATTCTTGATTTTTATTATATTTTAAAAGGCTGCTAAAAACAAGTCGAGTAATATCTGAATCAACATCAGAGTTTGGCGAAAGCAGCGGATTTAGAAATTTCGGCTGGCCAACTAATCCTTCGGTATAAACGCCGCCTGAAGCAGGAACAAATTCGCGATGTTTATCATAAAATTTATACAAAAGCAAGCCGCCGCCGGTAGCAGCGATAATAAATAAAATCAAAATAATTCTTTTTTCAAAAAGAGATAAAACACGCGGGAGATATTTGATTTTTTGTAAAATGGACATTAGAAGTTAGAGATTGGAAGTTGGAAATAGAAATAATGAAGCGTTGATTTGATTATTTTTTAGAGTTTAAACTTTAGTTTGTATTTATATAAAAAGACGATAGAAAGCTAATCCTAAAAAAGCTATAGAGAGGATTACTGTTGCCCAAAAGATAAATTTTTCCGCCCCGCGCCGAGTCTTATAAATATTAGCTCCTGAACCGCCAAAAACTTCCGAAAGTCCGCCGGACTTGTTTTGCAATAATATCGCTCCAATAA
>JBFLZX010000012.1:11119-28520 GCA_040756075.1 Patescibacteria group bacterium
AGGATTACTGTTGCCCAAAAGATAAATTTTTCCGCCCCGCGCCGAGTCTTATAAATATTAGCTCCTGAACCGCCAAAAACTTCCGAAAGTCCGCCGGACTTGTTTTGCAATAATATCGCTCCAATAAGAAGAAGGGCAATGACGATTTGGATAATGTCAATTATTTTTTGCATAATTCCATACAAAAAAGAGGAAAAACGCCCCTTAACTTTACTCTTAGCTTAGCATATAAAAATTTCTAAGTCAAGAAGACTTTTTGCCGCAATTTTTTGTGATAAGCAATGGCAAAGCGATGGGCTTCGTCGCGGAGGTTTTGGAATAAAAATAAAACTTTTGAATTTTTAGGCAGAATTAATAGTTTTGATTTTTGAGGTACGCCCCCACACCAAAATTTTTGGTGTGGGGGCAAGTAGATTTCTTCATTTTGTTTAGCAAGCGCGATGCTCGGGATTTTTAAATGATAAAAACTTAGGATTTTGAGCGCCCCGCCAAGCTGCCCTTTTCCGCCATCAAGGACAATGAGGCCAGGGAGAGGCCAGTCAGAATGTTTAAATCTTCGCATCAGCATTTCGTTCATCATTGCGACATCGTTCGATTTGCCGCTGATATGGATTTTAAATCGCCGATATTCTTGTTTTGCTGGCAGACCATTTTTAAAAACAACCATCGATCCAGTTGCAAATTTTCCAGCAATATTTGAAATATCAAAACATTCAATTCTTTTTGGTTTTGATTTTAATCTTAGAATTTTTTTTAATTCAAAAATGGCGGGATTTTTTTCTACTTTTTCTTTGACAGTTATTTGACGCGAGATAATTGTTTTAAGATTAATTATTTGATCGCGTAATCGCGCCGCTTCTTCAAAATTTTGTTTTTGAGCGGCGAACCTCATTTTATTTTCTAAATCTTTTAATAGTATATTTTTCCTGCCTTCCAAAAACATTTTACATTGTTTAATAAGCGCGCTATATTTTTCTTTAGAAATTTTTCCAACACAAGGAGCAAAACATCGTTCAAGATGATAGCGAAGACAAATTTTATATTTTTTATTTACCACACCCTCTTGTGTTATTTTTTGTCGGCATTCGCGATAATGAAAAAAGCGGTTTAATATGTTTAAAATTTGTTTAATAGTCTTCGACGATGGAAATGGCCCAAAATATTCAGCCTTGTCTTTTTTCTTTTTTCTGGCAGTATAAATTCTTGGGAAATCATCGCTTTTGTCAATTTTTATATATTGGTAATTTTTATCATCTTTAAAAGCAATATTATATTTTGGCTGATATTTTTTTATTAAATTTAATTCAAAAAGCAAGGCTTCGATTTCTGAATCCACAACAATATGCTTGATTTGAGAAATTTCTTCAAGCATTGACTTTTTGTCTGGCGGAAGATTATTTTTTCGAAAATATGAGGCAATGCGCTTTTTAAGATTTTTTGCCTTGCCAACATATAAAATCTGACCGGTTTTGCTTTTAAATAAATAAACGCCGGGTTTTGAAGGCAGATTTTTGATTATTTTTAAAAATTTAGACATTGAATAACTAATAACAACTGCTTTAAATTATAAAGATAATAATATTTTTATCAATATTTTTTGGAATTTGCAATTTTTTAAGGATGTATTATAATGCAATTAATCAAAAATCTAAAGTCAAAAGTTAAAATTTAACTTATTCCTGTGTCCAAAGAATTTCATACTATCATTTGTTATCATCCGCTGCAGCCGGATACAATTTGCGCTTTAGTTTTGTTAAAAAAATTTGGAGAAAAAAAGTACCCCGGTGTCTCTGAAGCAAAAGCAGAGTTTATGACCGAGTTGCCAAGAGGCAAGAACGTCGAGATTTTTGAACAAAAAGGTGTTTTATGTTTGGATTTAGGTGGTGGCCGGTTTGATCATCATAAGCAAGCGCGGGTTTTAGAAAGATTTTCTGCTTCTGATTTAGTCGCCCGCGATTTAGGAATCCAAACTGATCCTTCATTGGAAAAAATATTAACTTATGCCCGGCGCGACGATTTAGAAGGGAAAGGGACGATATCAAAAGATACTATTGATCGAGCTTTTGGTCTTTCGGCTTTGATTGCTAATTTAAATCGCCATTATTTGGGTCATCCAGAAAAAGTGTTAGAGACAGTAGCGCCTTTGCTTTTAGCTCATCTAAAAGAAGAACAAAAACGCGCCTTTGAATACCCAGAAGAATATCGCAAAAAATGGGATGAAGGGAAAATTGATGCTTTTGTTGTTGAGCAGGTCGGCCGCCAAATTCGCTGTATTTTAATTGAATCTGATGTTGTCGGTATGGTTGGTTTTTTGCGCGCCCATCCCGAGATAAAAGCCGATGTTGTTGCTCAACGCCTTGGATCCGGCCATATTAATATTATAACTCGTCAAGAGCGGCATTTGGATTTGCGGGAGGTGGCAGCGGTAATCCGAGTGGAAGAACTAAAAGCAAAAAAATTTCCTTTTGATCGTGTTAATTGGAAAGGATTATATAATAAAGGAAAAATGAAAGAAATCCCCGAGTGGTATTATGATACTGCCGCTAACACCATTCAAAATGGCGGCATGTTATCAGAGATTACTCGGCCAACCCAACTTACTTTGCAGGATATAAAACGGGCTTTAAAAATTGGTTTAGATTATAATTTTTTAGATCCTCGCTGTCCCCAAACTCATTGTCTTTTTAAAAAATGCCGTTTTTATTTTTATAATTTGATTCGCTGCCGAAAGATTCGTCAAGGCCAAGGCGCGCCACTGCGGCCAGAAGTGGAAGCAACGCCAACCGCTGCAGGAAAACCTGTTTGGTCGGAAAAAATAGAAAAGCCGAAAAAAGAAACAAAAGAAAAAACTAAGGAAAGAGAAAAAAAGACAACAACGAAAAAAGCCGCGAAAAAGAAGGCGGCAAAGAAAAAATAAAAAAATAAGGTGACTGTTGCCGTCAGGTGACAGTCGCTTTTTTATTTATTTAAGCCAAAAATTGTTTTTCGTTTGACAATTTTTATATTTTATACTAAAATATACTATTCTTGTACTTTGGACAGGTGGCGCTTTTTTGGCTGAAAAGCCAAAAAGCTGCCTTAGGAGGCGAGATGGAAGAGAAAAAAGTTATCATTTTGCCATCTGATTTTACGATTGACGATGTTGCGGCATCGCATTGTTTTTTGGAAGTGCATAAATGCAAGTTAGACGATGTAGAAGTGCGATTTTATACTCACGAAATGCTTGGTCAAGTTTTTGGCGATAATGTATATTTAATTGACTGCGGGCCGAATGATTATAAAGAGCGCGGCAGCGGCTGCGCAACTGGTGTTGTTTGTTCTGATTTCAGAATTGCTGATGAGGCATTGGATAAGTTGATTGAAGTTTTGACAAGAAATAATCAGACTGGATTTTTGCGGCAGCGCAATTTCGCTTTGCCATTTGCAATAAGATCTGTACAGCGGTCTGTACAGCGGACTGAAAAAGATCCATTGCTCATTTTGCGAAATGCGCTAGAAGTGATTGATGTTTATTTGAGGTTGAAGCGAACCAAGAGATTTGATGCAGGAGAAGCAAGGGCAATGATTTTGGAATCGAAAACACTAAACGCAGTTGATGGAGAAATGCAGGCATTTCTTGCTGAATACCGGGGCGGTAAAAAGATGGAATACCATGTTTTTACTTTGCCTTGGTATATTGCCGCAAGAATGGTTTTAGAAGATAAAGTTTCCGACATTCGTGATAGCGCGAAATTTTGGTTTAGAATGTTTTTGGCGATTGAGAAAGCGCGAAAAGAAGCAATAGAATCTTTAGAAGGCAGAAAGTGTTTTATTGAGATTGAGGGCAGTTACTGGTTTGTTGCCGAGACTGATAATCCGTTTATAACAGAATATGTTTTTAGGTATTGCGTAGTTGCAATTGTCAGAAATCCAGTAACTGGAAATGTTGCGATTATGACCGCTCGTCGGAATAGGAGATTTGATATGTCGCAAGTTGGAAGAGTTTTGAATCAAAAAGAAAAAGGCATCTGGTATTATAATGACAGAATTCAGGCGGTTTTAAATGGGTCGGCTCGCCGGCCGCAGCCGGCGACAAAATTAACAATTGCTGAAATTTTTGAAATCGTAAAAGAAAATATTATTTAATTATTGGTTTGTTTTTTGTGCCTCGGGTATATTCCCGGGGCTTTTTTTATGATATAATAACAAGATGACAGTTATCCTAAGAGAGAGTGACTGGGAAAGGCGACATTTGCCGAAGGCGACTATAGCCGTTATTTGAGCAATAACGGTCATCTTCGGCAACAGTCATTGTTTAAGTTTTTATTATAAAAAAAGGACTCTCAATTAAGTAAGAGTCCAAGTTTGGTCCCGGCGGAGGGAGTCGAACCCTCATGGGCTATGCCCCACGGATTTTGAGTCCGCTGCGTCTACCTTTCCGCCACGCCGGGAATCCAAAAAAAATGAGACGAAGTGGGCCCAGCAGGATTTGAACCTGCACCCGACCGGTTATGAGCCGGCGGCTCTACCATTTGAGCTATGAGCCCACTTACAGCAAAGAACATCTAATGTTAGCATATATTCAGATTTTTGTCAAGGATTTTTTGATCCAAAATACATTTTTTTGGCTTATTTAAACTATTTGATCAAAACAACATATAAAAATCTGACACGGAAAATTTTAATTTCAAGTTTTATCGTGGTATAATTTAGTTACTTAAATCCTGCGTCAATTATACTAAATTTATATAAATTACGAAGTAATTTTATCCCGCCGCTCTGCGGCGGAGTAATTCATTAAGTATTTTGTATTATGATAGAATTAATTATCCGAATTTTCCGTAATACATAATACTTGATACATAATACATTTTTATGTCCCAAAAATCTAACATTGTGCGAATTTCTAAAAAAGGTTCTAACGTTTTATTGATTTTGCTTTTGGTTTTGTTTTTAGCTTTTGTTATTGGTTTGGGATTTTTTGTGAGTCAAAGGCAGGAGGAAAAGCAAAAGTCAGAAAGCATTGACAGCTTGACTGGAAAAACAGAAAAAAAGAAAACTGAAAAAATAAGCAAAAAAGAAGAAGAGAAAGAAAACGAAAAAAAGAAAGAAGAAAAAAAAGAAGATCAAACAAAAGAAGAGCAAAAAACTATTTCCTATTCTGATGATTTTTTCTTTGTAGATTATCCAGATAGCTGGCAGGTAAAAAAAATTAACAGCAAGACAGTTGGTTTTTTTGTTAAAGAAGCAACATCTGGTTTGGGCGATGTCACAATAAGTTATAAAGAAAACAAGTCAAATTTACCAATTGAAAGATTTTATGACGGAATTAATGATGTGAATTTATTTGAAGACGCGGCAGGTGGATTTGTAAAAACCAGTGTTTCTAACTACGAGGCCTTTAAATTCAAGAATTTGGTTGGTGAAACAAATTCAACAATGTTAGTAATCAAATTAGACAAAGCCTTTTTAGAAATTTCCGATAATTTTAGTAAACATCAGGAAGATGGAATTTTTGATGGGTTTGTGGAGAGTCTAAAAGTAAAGTAAGATTTTAGATTTTTAAGATTTTAGATATTAGTGGGCCGCGCGAAGCGCGGCTTTTTTGATTTCGCTTAACTTGCAAAGAATGTAATTTAGGAGTATAATTATAACTCAAATAACAAATCTGAATCTCGAATCTAGAATCTTGCAACTGGAATATTGAATATAGAATTCCGAATTCAATATTCAACATTCGAGTCTAGATTCTAGTTGCCAGATACAAGATTCATCATTTTATGTCTAACAAAATCACAATCCGCGGCGCCCGCGTCCACAATTTAAAAAATCTTAATGTGGATATTCCCAAGAATAAGCTAGTAGTTATTACTGGCATATCTGGCTCGGGCAAATCATCACTTGCTTTTGATACTATTTATGCTGAAGGTCAGCGCCGTTATGTTGAATCATTATCTGCTTATGCCCGGCAGTTTTTAGGAATGATGGAAAAGCCGGATGTTGATAAAATTGAGGGACTAAGTCCCGCAATTTCTATTGACCAAAAATCAGTTTCTAAAAATCCGCGTTCAACTGTCGGGACAATCACTGAGATTTACGATTATTTAAGGCTTTTATATGCCAAGATTGGCCATCCTCACTGTCCTAATTGCGGCCGTGAAATCCATCAGGCAACTAGTGGGCAAATTTTAGACAAAATTCTAAGTTTACCTCAAGGAACAAAGTTTAACCTTTTGGCGCCGATTATCCGCGACAAAAAAGGCGAACATAAAAATATAATTTCGGAAGTTAAAAATGCCGGATATGCCCGGGTGCGGATTGATAAAAAGATTTACCCTCTTGAAGAAGCAGGAGACATGATGCTAGATAAAAAGAAAAAGCATTCGATCGAAGTAATAGTGGATCGTTTGATTATAAGTAAAAGTCTGCGTTCGCGACTCGCTGATTCGCTTGAAATAGCTTTAGATTTAGGGAATGGTTTAGTAATTATTGAGTTGTTAAACAAAAAACAAGATATTTTATATTCTTCTCTTTTCGCTTGTCCAGTTTGTAATATTAGTTTGTCGGAATTGTCTCCGCGCAATTTTTCTTTTAATTCGCCGCACGGCGCATGTCCTGAATGTCAAGGTTTAGGGACAAAATTAGAAATTGACCCTGATTTAGTTGTTCCAAATAAAAATTTAACTTTAGCTCAAGGCGCAATTCGGCCTTGGTCTTCTTCTACTTCTGGCCGACGCACCTGGTATTCAAGAATTTTAGAAGCCTTGGCAGAAGAGTATGGATTTTCATTAAACACCCCGGTCAAAGATCTAGATAAAAAATATTTAAGTATTATTTTATATGGGACAGGTGGCCGGGTAATTACAGTGCGTGACGAAGAAGGCTGGGGAAAGGTTCGTGAATTTCAAACTGCTTTTGAAGGAGTAGTAAATAATTTACAGCGTCGTTATCGCGAAACAGATTCAGATTATATGCGTCAGGAGATTGAACATTATATGCGGATTGAGGAATGTCCGCAATGTAACGGAAAACGTTTGCGGCCGGAAATTTTGGCCGTGAAAGTGGCAGGGCTTGGAATTGACAAAGTTTCAGAGATGTCGGTTGAAAAAAGTTATGATTTTTTTAGAAGTTTGTCAGAGCGGAAAAATAACGCAAATAGCAAAAAGGTTACAAGTTACAAGTTACAAGTTACACGATTATCCGAACGTGAATATCAAATTGCCCGCCAAATTTTAAAAGAAATTTTAGTCCGTCTTACTTTTTTAAAAAATGTTGGCTTGGAATATATTACTTTAGACCGGGCAGCGGCAACACTTGCTGGCGGGGAAGCGCAAAGAATTCGGCTTGCGACACAAATCGGTTCTGGACTTTCCGGCGTAATTTATATTTTAGACGAGCCATCAATTGGTTTGCATCAAAGAGATAATACCCGGCTGATTATAACTTTGAAAAATTTGCGTGATCTTGGGAACACGGTGATTGTTGTTGAACACGACGAGCAAATGATTTTGTCAGCTGATGAAATTATTGATATTGGTCCAGGCGCCGGGAAATCAGGCGGAAAATTAGTTTGCCAGTGCCCGCCATCAAGAATCAAAAAATTTAATAAATCCTCAATTACTGCTCAATATTTAACTGGCGCAAAAAAGATAGAAGCGCCAAAAAAATATCGCAAAGGAAGCGGTAAAAAAATTAAAATCTTAGGCGCGCAAGAATTTAATTTGAAAAATATCGATGTTGAAATACCACTTGGAAAATTTGTCTGTGTTACTGGTGTGTCAGGTTCAGGAAAAAGCACCTTGATTGATGAAATTTTAGGCAAGACGCTGAGCCAGAAATTTTATCACGCAAAAGATCGGCCAGGAAAACATAAAAGAATTGACGGAATTGAGAATATAGACAAAGTTGTCAGAATTGATCAGTCGCCAATTGGCAGAACGCCGCGCTCTAATCCTGCGACTTACACTGGAATTTTTACATATATTCGCGATTTGTTTGCTCAAACTCCGGAAGCAAAAATTAAAGGCTACAAAGCAGGCAGATTTAGTTTTAATGTTAAAGGCGGCCGGTGTGAAGTTTGTCAAGGTGATGGAATGATTAGAATTGAAATGCAATTTTTACCCGATGTTTATGTTGAGTGTGAAGAGTGTCGAGGACAGCGCTATAATAAAGAAGCGTTGGAAATTCATTATAAAGGAAAAAATATTTCTGAAGTGTTGAGAATGACTGTTGATGAGGCTTATTCATTTTTTCAAAACATTCCAATTTTAAAACAAAAGTTAGAAATTTTGCAAGATGTCGGTTTGGGATATGTTGAGCTAGGACAGTCAGCAACAACCTTGTCTGGCGGCGAAGCGCAGCGAGTAAAATTAGCAACCGAGCTGTCGCGCCGCGCCACGGGCAAAACTTTATACATTTTAGACGAGCCGACAACTGGATTGCATTTCGACGATATCAAAAAATTATTGAACGTTTTAAATCGTTTGGTTGATCGCGGAAATACAGTTTTATGTGTTGAACACAATTTAGATATTATCAAATGTGCTGATTGGATAATTGATTTAGGCCTAGAAGGCGGAGACAAAGGTGGGGAAATTGTGGCGATTGGCTCGCCGCGGGAAATTGTAAAAGTAAAGAAGAGCTACACTGGGCAGTTTTTGAGAAAAGTGTTATAATACTTATTGTAAAGTTCGTTGATTAAATAAACTAAAGTATTACGCGATCGCGTAATACTTTAGTTTATTTCGTTAATTAAAAAAATATGCGTGGAGATTTAACTTTAAAAATTTTAGAGATTTTGGACTCAATGATTTCAACAACTGCCGATTTATTAGATATTTTTACAAGCGGGTATTACGGTTCTTATCGGAAAGCTAAGAGGTTATCATTTAATTATCCCTATCGAGATTTAAAAACTAATTTTTTGAATAATAGCGGCGCTAAAAATCAAAAATTTTATGCTTTTTGTTACAATCTTCAAAAAAGAGGTTTAATCAAAAAGACCAAAGGTAAATATTGGAAAATTACAAAAGAAGGAAAAGAAAAATTTAGAGTTTTAAAAAGAAGAAAGAAACTAACAATTCCAGTAAAGAAATATAAAATTAAAAAAGGAGCTGATGTTATAATTATAATTTTTGATATTCCAGAGAGAGAAAAAAAGAAGAGAGACTGGTTAAGACGAGTTTTATACAGTTTAGATTTTTCAATGCTTCAAAGAAGTGTATTGATAGGAAAAACTGTATTACCTCAAGAATTTATTAAAGATTTAAAAGATCTAGAAATCTCGCAATACATTAAAATTATTGTGATAAAGGAAGGTGGGAAAATACAAGAATTATAAAATATAAAAGTCAATTTTGAATATACTAATATATCTTACGATCGTAAAACATGTTAGTAATATTTTAAATGTTCAATTTGGTGTATGCACTTGATTTTATCTTAAACTGATTTTTTGTTAAAATATAGATATGCTATTAAAAACAAATTATAAAAGCGGCTGGCACATTGTTGTTTTGCCGACATTGCTTTTTATAATAATCTTTTGGGGCATTTCTGTCTATTTTGGTTGGCGTTTTCAAAGTGGCCTTGTATTTTTTATCAGTCTTATTTTTTGTCTTGTTTTGGCTTTTGTTGTTTCAATTTTGTCGTATAGATTTTTTTTGAGATTAGCGGCCAAGGGGAGGGGTGAAATGCAGTTAGAAAATAATATCTTAAAATGGAGGATTGGCAGAAAAGAGAAAATGATTGATTTATCAAAAGAATATGAGGCAGAGTTTTTTGCTGACAGTAGCCACAGTTTGATAGATATTGAGCCGGCAGATCTGAAATGTGAAATTACCATTCATTGCCGCGATTTTACTCGCGAAGAATTTTTAAAATTTTTCCCCCATCCTTATTTTGTCGATAAAATAGCTTTGACGCCTGAGCTTGGAAGATTTGGTTTTGATTTAGAGGCGGCTAATCCCGAAAGTAAGAAATTCTTTGTTTCTTTAATTTCGCTGCTTTGGAAAAATAAAGAAAAAAATAAGATATTTTTGATTTACAAAAAATTTCCCTGGGAATCCGTTCCTGCGCCAAAAATTGATTATATAAAAATAATTGATTGGAAAAATAAAACTCTAGAGGAAGAAAAATTAATTTCAGAAATTAATAAAAAAATTATAAGCCAGCCTACTCTAGAGCTTGGTTTAACTCCTGATTATTTGGTTGGTTGTAAAATGAAAGGAATATTAAAAGATATAACTGATGCGGCGATTTTTAAACAAAATGATATAGTTGAAAAATATTTTATTATGCCTTTGGGAAAAATTTGGGCGGAAAAATTACTGCCGCGGCCGGATTTTAAAAAATTTTTTGCCGGAAAGGCAATTATTGCTTTAATTGCTACTAGCTTTGGGCGAGCCATACCTGCTGGAGGACCCTATCTTGAAGATAAACATTATTTAAAAATTAACGGCTATGACAAAAACAAGAAGCAGGCAAGTTTAGTTTTTGAGTGGTTTGGTCCGGAAGATATTGTTGGTACTTGGCGTGAAAAATACCAGGAAGCGGAAATACTCTTTAAGTTCATAAATCGAGAAATTAAAATTTATGATAAATCAACAAATCGCTAAAATTTTTGAGGATATTGCGGATTTGCTGGAGATGAAAGATGTGGCGTTTAAGCCCCGAGCTTATCGCCGGGCAGCTTTTGCAATTTCTTCTTTGTCCGAAGACGTGGCTGAAATTTATAAAAAAGGCGGTCTTCCTGCTTTGGAGGAAATCCCAGGCGTGGGAAAAAATTTAGCCTTGCATATTGAAGAGTTTATAAAAACTGGAAAAATTAAAGGTTTTGAACAATTGAAGAAAAAAATGCCCGTGGCGGTTTCTGAACTAGTGTCAATTGAAGGTATTGGCCCAAAAATTATTAAAAAATTATACCAGCATTTAAAAATTCGGAATTTAAAAGATTTAGAAAAAGCCGCTCGCGGCCATAAAATTCAAAAAATAAAAGGTTTAGGGCCAAAGGCTGAAAAAAATATTTTACAGAGATTATTGGCGGTTAAAGTGCGGCCTAATAGATTTTTACTAGGTGATGTTTTGCCTGAAGCGCAGGAAATAAAATTAGCCTTGCAGAAATTTCTGCACATAAAAAAAGAAGTAGAGATTGCAGGTTCGATTAGAAGAGGCAAAGAAACAATCGGCGACATTGATATTTTAGCAATTGCTGATCAGCCAAAAAAAATTATTGATTTTTTTGTTAAATTGCCGCAGGTGAAAAAAATTATTGCAAAAGGCGAGACTAAGGGCGCAGTGATTTTAAATAGTGGAATTGATTGCGACTTGCGTGTTTTAAAACCAGAAAGTTATGGCGCGGCTCTTTTGTATTTTACCGGCTCAAAAGCTCATAATATCAAATTGCGACAATTAGCACTAAAGCATAATTGGAAATTGTCAGAATATGGTTTATTTGCCGGCAAAAAAATGATTGCCGGCAGGACCGAACGCGAAGTTTATGATAAATTAAAATTGCAATATATTGAACCAGAACTACGCGAAGATACTGGTGAAATCGAGGCCGCTAGCAAAAACACTCTGCCGCATCTTGTTGAGACCCGCGACATTAAAGGTTTATTCCATGTTCATTCGGAATGGTCTTTTGGCGATGGTCACGATAAAATTATTGACATTGCTCATGTTTGCCAAAAAATGGGAATGAAATATGTGGTAATTTCTGACCATGTCGGGACATTAGCAATTGCTGGCGGAATGAAAGAAAAAGATTTACTGCGCCAGAAAAAAGAAATTGATCGTCTTAATGCCGGTTTGAAAAATTTTAAAATTTTGTGGTCGGCAGAGGTTAATATTCTAAAAAATGGAGAATTGGATGTTAGAGATGAGATATTGGAGAAAATGGACTTGGTAATCGCTTCGGTTCATTCAGCTTTTCGAATGCCAAAACAAGAAATGACCGAACGAATAATTCGCGCAATGAAAAATAAAAATGTGGATATAATAGCGCATCCGACTGGCAGGTTAATTTTAAAACGTGAACCTTATGAGGTTGATCTGACAAAAATTATTCGCGCCGCCCGAGAATACAAAGTTGCGCTGGAAATTAACGCTCAACCAATTCGTTTAGATTTGCGCGATGTTGATATAAAAATGGCAGTTGACGCTGGCGTAAAATTGGCAATTGGACCAGACGCGCATCATTTGGATGATCTTCGCTATTTTGAATTTGGCGTTTTGACTTGCCGTCGCGGCTGGGCGCAAAAAGCAGATATTTTAAACACTTGGCCGGCAGAAAAAGTGAAGGAGTGGCTTGCTAAAAAATGAAAAAATTTCGCTGTTTAATTTTCTACCCTGCTCGCGGCAGGGGTAAATTATTTAACCGTTGCCACGGGCGGCATAGAAAAAGTTTTTATGCAAAATAATTTAAGCGCACAAGAACAGTCAATTTTATCGACCATAACGTTTTTTGATATTTTTAATTATCCATTGACGTTGTTTGAAATGTGGAAATGGCAATATAAAAATTTCCAATTTCCAATTTCCAATTTTCAATCAAATTCTAAATCTCAAATCTCAAATTCCAAAATTTCAGAAATACAGAAGATTTTGGAAAACAATGAAAATCTACGCAAAGTTATTGAATCAAAAAATGGGTTTTATTTTTTGCAAGGCCGGGAAGAATTAGTAGCAAGAAGACGGGATTTATATCGCAATGCTGAAGAGCGATGGAAAAAATTGCAACGGGTGGCGAACATTTTACAATATGTACCAAATGTCAAAATGATCGCGGCTTGTAATACTTTACCGATTAATGATTTTAAACCTGAAAGCGATATTGATGCGTTTATAATTGTTAAAAAAAATCGAATTTGGCAGACTAGATTTTTTGTTACTGCCTTGGTTGGCCTCTTGGGTCAGTGGCGGCATAAAAAAAATATTGCTAAAAAAATTTGTCTTTCTTTTTATGTGACTGATGACGCATTAAATTTGGAGCCAATTGCAAAAAAACCTTATGATATTTATCTGGCGTATTGGATTGCGCTGGTAGCGCCGTTGTATGTTAGTGGTTGTCATTCTGAGGGAACCGAAGGCGAACGAAAAATCTCCTTGACAGCAGGGGGATTCTTCGCTAGCGCTCAGGATGACGTGTATAGGAAATTTTTGCACGCGAATTCTTGGGTTAAAAACTATTTGCCAAATTTTATTGGTTTTGAACCAGTAGAGTTTGAACGAAAAGTTGGAAAGAGCAGATTTTTTGATTCAATAAAAGAAATTAAAGAAAAAATCAGTGATTCAAAAATCGGTGATTGGTTCGAAAAATTTTTTAAGAAGATTCAGAAAAACAAAATGGGAAAAAATTATCAAAGTGCATATCGCAGAGGCGGATCAAATGTGATCATTTCTGATCAGATACTTAAATTTCACGAAATAGACCGCCGCGACGAATTTCGGAAAATTTTCGAGCTTAAATTAGCAAAAATTTTAAATATACCAACCTGTGGATAAGTTTTTAATCTTTTTTCTTGACAAAATATTTTTGGCGGGTTAAGATTATTAAACTAGCACTCAAGGCGTGGGAGTGCTAATTAAAATAACTAACGACTAACAGCAAACAACTAACGACTAGATAAGCGTCGTAAGTTGTAGGTTGTAAGTTGTGGGTCAAGATATGAAAAAATTAAAATTACAGCCTTTAGGCGACAAAATTATTTTAAAACCAATTAAAGAAGAAAACAAAACTAAGTCAGGAATTGTTTTGCCCGACACAGTTGAGAAAGAAAAACCAGAAAAAGCAGAAGTTATAGCCTGTGGTCCAGGAAAAATGTTGGAATCAGGCAAACGTCAAGATATGCCAGTTAAAGTCGGTAACAAAGTAATTTTCAAAAAATACGGTCCTGACGAAATTAAAATTGAAGGAGAGGAATATTTGATTGCCTCAGTAGAGGATATTTTAGCAATAATAAAATAACTAACAACAAACAACAAATGACTAACGACAAATAAAATGTCGTAAGTTGTAAGTTGTAAGTTGTAAGTCAATATGCCTAAACAAATCAAATACAGTGAAGACGCGCGGCAAGCGGTAAAACGCGGTGTAGATAAATTAGCCAACGCGGTAAAAATTACCCTTGGTCCAAAAGGCCGCAATGTTGTTTTAGATAAAGGTTTTGGCTCGCCAACAATTACCAATGACGGCGTAACAATTGCCAAAGAAATCGAATTAGAAGATAAATACGAAAATGTTGGCGCATCGCTTGTGCAAGAGGTTGCTTCAAAAACTAATGATGTAGCAGGTGATGGGACAACTACCGCAACTTTGCTCGCGCAGATTATGATTAATGAAGGATTTAAAAATGTTGCGGCAGGCGCAAATCCAATGGGAATAAAAGCAGGAATTGAAAAGGGCGTGACTGCGGTTGTAGCGGAAATTAAAAAAATTGCCAAACCAGTGGTTGGCAAAAAAGAAATTGCTCAAGTGGCAACTATTTCGGCTAAGGATCCTCAAATTGGAGATTTGATCGCGGAAATTATGAATGAAATCGGGAAAGAGGCAGTGATTACGGTTGAAGAATCAAAAAGTTTCGGCCTGGAAAAAGCGATTGTTAAAGGAATGCAATTTGATAAAGGTTATGTTTCCGCCTATATGATTACTAATGCGGAAAAAATGACGGCAGAGTATGATGATCCATATATTTTGATTACTGACAAAAAGATTTCAGCAATTAATGAAATTTTGCCGCTTTTGGAAAAATTAGCTCAAGCCGGACACAAGGATTTAGTGATTATTGCTGATGAGATTGAAGGCGAGGCGCTGGCAACTTTTGTCGTTAATAAATTGCGCGGAACTTTCAATGTTTTAGCAGTCAAAGCGCCAGGATTCGGCGACAGTCGAAAAGCAATGTTAGAAGATATCGCAGTTCTTACTGGCGGGCAAGTGATTAGTGAAGAATTGGGTCGCAAACTGGATAAAGTTGATATGTCGATGTTAGGCCGAGCGCGACGCGTTGTCGCGACAAAAGAAAATACAACGATTATTGAAGGCCGCGGCAAAAAAACAAAAATTGAAGATCGAATTTCTCAAATTAAAAAAGAATTATCAATGAGCGATTCAGATTTTGATAAGGATAAATTAAAAGAAAGATTGGCAAAATTATCTGGCGGTGTAGCAGTGATTAAGGTTGGCGCGGCAACAGAAGTCGAACAAAAAGAAAAACAGCACCGAATTGAAGATGCGATTTCTGCAACTCGGGCTGCAGTTGAAGAAGGAATTGTCCCGGGCGGCGGCGTGGCCTTGGTTAGGACGCTGGGTGTTTTAGATGAGGTTAAAACATCGGGCAGCGATGAAGAGACAGCGATTAAAATTTTAAAAAAGGCGCTTGAAGAGCCGCTAAAATTAATTGCTTTTAATGCGGGCAAAGATGGCTCGGTAGTTTTGGAAGAAGTAAGAAAATTAAAATTAAATGAAGGTTATGATGCGGAAAAAGACAAATTTGGCGATTTAGTAAAAGCGGGAATTGTTGATCCGGCAAAAGTGACACGTTCAGCTCTGCAGAATGCCGCGTCAGTTGCTGCTTTGTTGCTTACAACTGAAGCAGTAGTTACTGATTTGCCAGAAAAGAAAGATAAAGGAATGCCGAGTGGTATGGGTATGCCCGGCGGCGGAATAGGAATGCCGGAAATGTAAACTAGCGTAGAGCGTTTAGCGTTTAGTGAATAGTGAATTTTAGGTCTTGATTTTGCGAAAGCAAAATCGGGGCCTTTTAAATAAATTTTTAAATCATCATTTTGTTTTGACAAATTTATTTCGAAACATATAATAAACATAGAATCTTAAAACTTGAGGAGGTTAAAAATGTTATGTAATGTTTGTGGTGGGAGTGGACAAATAAAAAACTTTGTACCCAAAGAACAACCTTATTATACTACTTGTACAGCTTGCGGCGGATCCGGTAAAGTAAAAAAACGAAAAGTAGCGCGTACTCGTATAGTGACATGTCCAGATTGTGGTGGCCTAGGAGGAATGAGACTTAAAACTAAAGATTGGTCCACAGGCAAAGAGTATCTTGGCGATGTGCATGCCTGTATAAATTGTGGTGGAAGCGGCAAGGCAGAAGCAATTGTATGGGAAGATGAATAATAAAAAGGTTGCGATGCACATAACAAAGGGAATAATTTTTCGCAAGTTCGCATATTTTGCGAACTTTTTTTATTGTAGTTTTTTTAAAATCGCAGACTTCCCGACATAAAACATAAAGTCGGGATCTTCGCTTCACTCGAAAAATCTGCGACTACGATAATTTTTAAGATTTGAGATTTAATTTTTAAGGTTTTCACTTATCCCCACACACTCTTCATTTTTTCTTGATTTTGAGGTATAATATATATAGAAAATTCCAAATCACAAATTCCAAATTCAAAATGTTTTGAATTTTGAAAATTAGAATTTGGATATTATTTGGGATTTGGTGCTTGGAATTTGGAATTTTTAAGAGAGGGGGTGACAAAATGACAGATCAAACAACAATGGTTCCAGACCAAAAAGATGCGCAAGAAAACAAAATTTTCGCTGTTTTGTCATATCTTGGCATTTTGGTTTTGGTGCCTCTTTTAGCAAAAAAAGAAAGCAAATTCGCAATGTTTCACGCAAAACAAGGCTTGGTGCTTTTGATCGGTTGGATAATCGGCTGGCTTTTATCTTTTGTTTTTATTGGTTTTATTGTAGATATCATTTTAATTATTTTCAGTATTTGGGGATTGATTAACGCGGCAACAGGAAAGATGGTAAAATTACCTTTAATTGGAGATTTAGCGGAGAAGTTTAAGTTTTAACGTCAGATAGTTTCTAAATATTTTGACACTCTCACCCCCTCCCATTTTTTCGACAATTTTTTGGAGAGAGTTTTTCTTTTTTGTTTAAATATATATAAAAGAAAAATCCAAGACATCGTAATGCATGGGAAGGGGTTGGGAGTGTTGTTGATGTTTGGAAGTTGTGAAAATAATCCAAAAAATCCGAATATATCCGAATGCCACGAATCTTACAAATAACTGAATTTGCGAAATTTGGAGCATTCGGATAAAATTTGTAGATTAGGATTATATTTATGCAAAAGCGAACAAAAATTGTTTGTACTATTGGCCCTGCTTCGGAAAGTAAAACAATATTAAAAAAAATGATCTTAGCCGGCATGGATTGCGCCCGGCTTAATTTTTCTCACGGGACATATAAGCATCATCAGATGCTGATTTCTAATATCCGTGCGGCATCGCGTGAGCTTGACCATCCAGTGGCGATTTTAGCAGATTTACAAGGACCGCGTATACGCGTTGGAGTAGTTTCTAAAGAAGGAATTAGTTTAACGCAAGGGAAAGAGGTAATACTTTATCCAGAAAAAATCTTAAATCTTAAATCTAAAATCTCAAA
>JBFLZX010000012.1:28620-33740 GCA_040756075.1 Patescibacteria group bacterium
TAGCAGATTTACAAGGACCGCGTATACGCGTTGGAGTAGTTTCTAAAGAAGGAATTAGTTTAACGCAAGGGAAAGAGGTAATACTTTATCCAGAAAAAATCTTAAATCTTAAATCTAAAATCTCAAATCTACATCTTAAATCTAAAATCTCAAAATCTCAAGTCAAAATCTCAATCACTTATGCTAATCTACATAAAGAAGTAAAACCTGGCGATAAAATTTTGCTTGATGAGGGTCTAATTCAATTAAAAGTCATTAAAGTCAAAGCTAAGGAAATTTATTGTAGAGTTTTAATTGGCGGGAAAATTATTTCTCATAAAAGTATTAATATTCCAAAATCAGGCCTTAAAATTCCGGCGATAACAGAAAAAGATAAACAAGATTTAGAGTTTGCGATTAAAAACGATGTTGATTGGGTGGCAATGTCATTTGTAAAAACCACATCAGATATTTTGCATCTAAAAAAACTAATAAAAAATCTAGAGAAAAAATATAAAATTAAAAAACCGACTTTGATGATTGCAAAAATTGAGAAAAAAGAAGCAGTTGATAATTTAGATAAGATTTTGAAAGTTGTTGATGGAATAATGGTAGCCAGAGGAGATTTGGGAATTGAAATGCCGATTGAAGAAGTACCAGTAATTCAGAAAATGATTATTGAAAAATGCCTTGCAGCGGCAAAACCAGTGATTACTGCTACACAGATGTTGTTATCAATGATTAGCAATCCAAAGCCGACACGAGCTGAAGTTTCGGATGTGGCAAATGCAGTGATTGATCATACAGATTGCGTAATGTTGTCCCAAGAATCAGCAGTTGGTAAATATCCAGTTGAGACAGTAAAAACAATGAGTCATATAATTTCTGACACGGAAAAATCTCCGTTTGATGATTTGAAAATTAGTAATTTATTAAAAAATGGGCTTTCAATTGACGAAGCGACAGCACAATCGACTGCGCAACTCGCGGCTGAAGTTAAGGCTTCGGCAATTTTAGTTGCAACAATTTCTGGCTATACTGCCAGAATTGTTTCGCGGTTTCGACCAGAATTGCCAATTATTGTTACTGCGGATAGCGAAAAAGTTCGTCGCCAGCTTGCTCTTTCTTGGGGAGTAATTCCTTATGTGATGCCGCGATGCAAAAGTATTGATGAATTAATTAACCGGGCAGTTGCTAAAGCAAAAAACAAAAAAATCATAAAACCCGGGGATAAAATTATTATTCTAGGCGGTCACCCGGTTGGGAAATCGGGGAATGTAAATTTGGTAAAAATTCACGAAGTATAGTTTTACCCCCGCCATGGGAGGCTGTCTAAGAATGCCAAAATTTACCTTTCGAGCGGAGTCGAGAAAATAAATTTTGGCTTAAATGGGCTATTTCTCGACTCGCTTCACTCGCTCGAAAAGTAAAAAATCGAGTTTTTAGACAGCCTCATGGGCGGGGTAGAAATTTCTACGCTGCCCGTGGCAGCGGTAAAAAAACTGCCCTTGCGGCAGTTATTGTAAAAAATTTGATTTAAGATGCTTTTGAGAGAAATGCGTAAATTAATCCAGCAATTGCCGCAAGCCATCCAGCATACAATTTAACAAACCTTACCCAATTTCCTTGCATTTGTTGAATTACTTTAATTGCATCATATTTTTCTTTGATCGGTATAGTATTCGGATCTATTCCTTTTTCTTTTAAACATTCATCAAGATATTCAAGCATTTTTGTTAATTTGTTATATTGCCTTTTAAACTTTCCTTTTCTCATTTTTTCCCTCCTCGTATACAGAAGACCCCCACTGTATTATAATACTATTTTAATAGCTTGTAGTATGCGTAAAAAATCTATTTCGAATAGGGTTAAAAAATTTATTCTTTGGTTTGACCAAATTTCAATCGGAGATATCCCATTTGTCGGCGGGAAAAATGCTTCTTTAGGGGAAATGCGAAGAGCATTGATAAAAAAAGGAATTAATATTCCAGATGGTTTTGCAATAACGAGCGAGGCGTTTTGGGACTTCCTGAAAAACTCAAAAATAACCCCACCCAACCTCCCCTTATATAAAGGGAGGAAAGTTTCTATTCTGCCTCCCCTTAAGATAAGGGGAGGTAAAGGAGGGGTTAAAAATTTAAAAATAGAAATCAAAAAAATTCTTTCTTCTATTAATGTTCAGAATATCCAAGATCTTTCTGAAAAAAGCAAGCAAATTCGCAATCTAATTTTAGCCGCTGAATTTCCAAAGGATTTAGAAAAAGAAATTGTTAACGCTTATAAAAAACTCACTAACCGCTATGTAGATGTGGCAGTCCGTTCTTCAGCCTCCGCAGAAGATTTGCCAAAAGCGTCTTATGCTGGACAGCTTGAGTCATATTTAAATATCCGCGGCGAGCGCCAGCTTCTCGTAACTGTGAAAAAATGTTTTGCTTCGTTGTATGGGGCGCGCACAATTTCATATAGTTTTGATCATAAGATTGATCATAAAAAAATTGCAGTTTCCGTCGGCGTGCAGAAAATGGTGCGAAGTGACTTAGCATCAGCGGGCGTGATGTTTACCTTAGACACCGAATCTGGTTTTCAAAATGTAGTAATGATTAATGGTGCATATGGTTTGGGAGAAAATGTTGTGAAGGGGCGAGTGGTGCCAGATCAATTTTTTGTTTTTAAGCCAACTTTGGTTTCTGGTTTTAAGCCGATTATTTCTAAAACTTTGGGTTCAAAAAAGAAAAAATTAGTTTATACTTCGAGCGCAGTCGAGAAGTATCGTTCAACAAAAAATGTCGCAGTCCCTTATCAATTGCAAAAAAAATTTGTTCTTCGCGATGACGAAATTTTGACTTTGGCGCGCTGGGCTTGTGAGATTGAAAAACATTATAAGGCTCCACAAGATATTGAATGGGCCAAAGATGGTTTAGATGGGAAATTATATATTGTTCAATCGCGGCCAGAGACAATACATAAAGGAAGAGAAATTACAGAAATAGAAGAATACAGATTAAAAATTTCCAATTTCCAATTTCCAATTTCCAAAATTTTATGTCGTGGATTGGCGATTGGTTCTAAAATTGGGCAGGGCAAGGCGCACGTAATTCCTTCAGTAAAAAATATTGCTGATTTTAAAGAAGGCGAAGTTTTAGTGACAACAATGACTGATCCTGATTGGGTGGCGGCGATGCGTAAAGCAAGGGCGATTGTAACTGACTCTGGGGCAAGAACTTGTCATGCAGCAATAGTGAGTAGAGAACTTGGCGTGCCTTGTGTTGTTGGCACGGGCAATGCCACGCAGAAAATAAAAACTGGGAAAAAGGTTACGGTTTCCTGTAGCGAAGGTGAAGAAGGAAGAGTTTATGATGGATTTATTCCCTATCAAATTAAAAAATTTAGAATCGACAATTTACAGCGTCCCCAAACAAAGATAATGATGAATTTAGGCGAACCAGACAAGGCTTTTTCTCTGTCATTTATTCCTTGTGATGGAGTAGGTCTGGCGCGCGAAGAATTTATTATTTCAAATTATATTAAAATTCATCCGCGAGCGCTTTTGGAATTTAATAAACTTCCTGACAAAAAATTAAAAAAGCAGATCGAAAATTTAACTTTTGAATATAAAAACAAAGCCCAATTCTTTATTGATAAATTAGCCGAAGGCGTGGCAAAGATCGCGGCAGCTTTTTATCCTCGCGATGTGATTTTACGTTTTTCTGATTTTAAAACAAATGAATACGCGGGTTTGATTGGTGGAAATTTATATGAGCCAAAAGAAGAAAATCCGATGTTGGGTTGGCGCGGCGCTTCGCGTTATTATGATCCATTATATGAAAAAGCCTTTGGCTTAGAATGTCAGGCAATAAAAAAAGTACGCGAAGAATTTGGTTTGGATAATTTAATTGTGATGATTCCGTTTTGCCGCACGCCAGAAGAGGGGAAAAAAGTGATTGAAATAATGAGAAAATTTGATCTTAATAGAAAAAGCTCTTGCGTTACAGGTTACAAGTTACAAGATTTGCGAGTTTATGTAATGTGCGAAATTCCCTCAAATATTTTATTAGCAAAAGAATTTTCCCAAATTTTCGATGGCTTTTCGATTGGTTCAAACGATCTGACGCAGCTAATTTTAGGAGTCGATCGCGACTCCAGTTTAGTTTCACATATTTTTAATGAACGAAATGAAGCAGTGAAAAAGATGATAGCAGAAGTGATAAAAACCGCACATAAATATGGCAGAAAAGTCGGAATTTGCGGCCAGGCGCCAAGCGACTTTCCTGATTTTGCAAAATTTTTAGTTGAGGCAGGCATTGATTCAATTTCTTTAAATCCAGACACGGTTTTAAAAACAACAATAGAGATTGTGAAAAAAGAGAAAGCTCAATAAAATTTTAAAAAATAGATGACGCTGTATGATGACGTCATTTTATTATTCACAAAATATATTGACAGAGAAAAAATAATTGTTAAAATAGGTTAACTGTGCTAATGGTGGCACAGTTGGTGGTTCTTTGGGTTTAAAAGCGGAGGATTCAATGGCGGAAGGACAGCAGGCAGTGGTGAAGTTTCCAGTGGAAGTGCAGGAAGCAATCGCAGCTGAAGAAGCAAGATTGCTTCGAGCAGGAAGGGTGAAGGTGCGCCACGTGCCAGCCGAGGAGAGAGACGAAGACGGGATGTATCCCGTCAGAGTCGTTCCAGTTTCATCAGGAGGGACGGTCAGTGGTCGCCGTGAAAACGGCGATTACACAAGGCCAAAGTTTCGTCGTTAGTTTTTATTTATAACAAGTTTATAAGTTCTAGTGATAGATTTTTTTTTACTTTGATATAAATAAAAAATATTGTTTTTTTGGTTTTTGTATTTCCCTTATTTTTGAGGGGATTTTTTTATTGAAAATAAATAATATGTATTGTAAAATAAGGACATAAAATTAAATAATCTGGAGAGGTCGCATAGTGGCCGAGTGCGGATGCTTGGAGAGCATCTGTGTCCGAAAGGGCATCGCGGGTTCGAATCCCGCCCTCTCCGCCAATTATCACTTTTTAGATTTTGGCAGGATTTTTTGACAAGGTATGCCTTGCCCCTGCGGGGCTCGGCATTATATTTTAAGAGGATTTTCCAAGGATTTTTGAAATCAAGAATTATTTTCTGC